>NZ_JBSIUV010000010.1:0-67393 GCF_053654515.1 Helicobacter sp. T3_23-1059
CTTGTGGTTTTGTTTTTAGACACTCGTCCAAAATATTTTCAAAGATAAAGGCCTCTTTGTCATTTTGTTTAATATACAAAATCAAAGAATCGCATTTTGATTCTATACGACAGCTTGGGCTATTATAGATTATATTTTTTGTATTTTGTGCCATCACTGCACGCCTTGATTGTTTAGTAGTTTGTAATTATCACAGCCCTTTTGTGCGCCCAAATCACAGGCTTTGCCGTAGTATTGCTTAGCGATAGAGAGATTTTGCTTCACACCTTGTCCGTTGTCATATAGCACACCTAGATTATTGCACGCGCCAGCATATTTCATATCACAGGCTTTTTTGTAGAGTTCTGCTGCTTTGTGGAAGTCTTGTCGCACACCTTTGCCATTAAAATGCATTAGCCCTAAGATGTAGCAAGAAGCTTCTTGTATATCGCTAACTTTGTTACACCCGATTTCAAAATATTCCTTTGCGTTAAAATAATCATTTAATTGATAGTAAGCCCTTCCCAATTCACCGTATGCAATGTATGCAATACTATTCCCAAAAGCGATGGCTTTTTCAAAGTATGGTATCGCTTCTCTAAAATACCCCGCTATGTGATAAACTGCACCCACAAAACCACAATTATTTGTGCCTGTCTCTTTAGTGCATTGCTCCACACTAGCTAAACCATCATCAATCAATGCTTGACACGCGCTTTTATCATCGTCAGAGCAATTATGTCTAGCCTTTTCCCACTCATTTTCGCTCATCGCTCCCATTCCCACGCTTAGCACACCTGCTATGATTCCAAACACTAGCACTAATTTTTTCATTGTCTTGCTCCCTTTGTAGTTTTTTTTGCCTTTATCAAAAAAGCGTTTTTGCAAGAAAAAGCGATACTACAAAAAAAAAAAAAAAACAAAGTGTTAATATGCGGATTTTACGGGTTTTTTGCAAAAATGGATTTGCAAAATGTGATTTTGTGGGATAGATTTTGTAAGCTAGATTTGTGAAGTGGATTTGCGTATATTAAGGTGGATTGGCGTGGAATTTGACAAATTGGCAAGATTTTTGCAAAAATGGATTTTGTCAAAATCTATGTTTGAATGTCATTTGTAAGGTGCAAATCTTTGCAAGAGATTTTTCAAAAAAAAAGTTTTTGACAAAAAAGGATTTTTGCAAAAAAAATTCAAAACAAAATTTGCAAAAAAAGATTTTGACAAAATCTCTAAAATCTTAAAAAACTTTTTTCACAAAATCTGTTTTATAAAAATCTATTTTTACAAAATCTACTCCCCACGCAAAGAGCGGATACGATTTTGCAAACTTGGGTGCGTGCTAAAAGAGTCGCTAAAGATATACGCTGCTTTTCGCGTGGGGTTTGTATCTACTTGGCTAAAATCATTTTGGGCGTAATTGTTGTGGATTTTTTCTAGCGCGGAGATGAGTGGGCTTGGCGTGTGCATAAGGTATGCGCTCCCCGCATCAGCCATATATTCACGCGAACGGCTAAGAAACATTTGTAGCCATAGGGTAAGGATTGGCAGGATAAATTGCAAAATCAGCAAAATGCTTCTTGCTTTGCTTGCGCCGTGATTTTGGCGATTGCCCATAAAAAGCCAAATGGCGTTATTGCAAACCAAAAGCAAAATATTGCTTAAAATCCCCACGCACATTGTTAGTCGAATATCGCCGTGTCGTATGTGGCTTAGCTCGTGGGCTAGCACGGCGCGAAGCTCTTGGTCGTTTAGATTTTCTGCAAGCGCGGAAGTAATAGCGATGAGAGAGTTTTCTTGTTGCCAACCGCTTGCAAAGGCATTCATATAAGGCGCGTGGATAAGGTATAATCTAGGGGCGTCTTTTGTCGTGCTAGCACCTGCGCGGCGCAACACATCATCAAACGCCATTTTTATGCGCGCTTGCAGAGGTGGCAAGGCACGAGAATCTAGCAATTCATACTCATCGCCTTTTAGCATTATCGCATCAAATCGCTTCAAACTATACACGATAATCCCAAATGCAATAAGCGCGGAAATGATAGTAACAAGCGGGATTTCTTGCCCGCTTAGCAACGCCATAAATCCCCACTCTAAGCTAGTCGCATCAAGGCGCACAATATCTACCAACAATCCCACAAGCACAAAAATAGCCACATAGCAAATAAGAACGCAATTTGTTTTAAGATGATTTTTTTGCAAGATTGCTTGAAAAGTTGGATTTATATCCATAATGCCTCCTTAGAAAATAAAATGAAAATGTGATATTTTAGCAACTTTCATAGAATTTATGCAAAAGCAGTGCCATAAATGCTTTTTGTATGTTTTTATTTTTGAAATTGTCTTAGATTTTGTCGTGTGGATTTTGGTTTTGCGTGTGTTTTTGTGTATTTTTTGGGTTGGCTTTTTGCTAGAATGCTTAACCTTTTTTGGCTATAATGCGCGTTTATGTTTTTTTTTGCTTTTTTGACTAACGATATTTCATTTAACTGCGCTATAAGCGCAAAAAGGCTTGCGATGACAAACTTTATCAAAAAACTTTCATTTTTTAGCGATTTTTCAAGTAATCATTTATTAGCGTTTATCAAAATCTTATTTGTTGTGGCGTTTGCGCTGTTGCTTGCCTGCACGGTTAGCTCTTGCAAAAAGAAAAAAGAAAATGAGCTAAACAAACCCGCAATGTATTGGTATCAAAATATATTAAAAGAAATCCGTGCGGGCAACCTAGAAAATGCGGATAATTTTTACGCTTCGTTGCAAAGCGAGCATATAAACTCGCCACTTTTGCCCGAAGCGATGATGATACTAGGGCAGGCACATATCCAAAAAGAGCAGTATTTGCTAGCAGAATTTTATTTTGATGAATATTTGAAACGATTTGCAAACGCAAAAAATGCTGATTATTTGCATTTTTTGAAACTACAAAGTCGCTACTATGGGCTAAAAAGCTCTAGCAAAGATCAAGAGTTTTTTTCAGATAGTTTGAGCGATTTTGATGAGTTTTTGGATACTTTCCCAGATAGCAAGTATGTGCCATTTGTCAAAACAATGCAGGTGCGATTTGTGCTAGGGCAAAATGAGCTAAACAAAGGAATCGTGCGCGTGTATAAAAAGGCAAAAAAACAAGCCGCACAAGAAAAATATGATGAACGCATAGATGATGAGCTAGAGGAGGCTACCAAACCTAAGCCATCGCATATCCCGTGGTATGTGAGAATGTTTAATTGGTAGAATCTATGTTGCTTATTTTGGCATACATTTAAAAAGCGCGAGATTTTACAAAATCTACGATTCTATAAAATCCAAAATGCCATAAAATCTGCGTTAGGATTACCCCAAATTGTCATAAATTTAAGGAGAGAAAAATGCAACCAAATAATATTGATTTTCCTATGAGATTGCCCGTGATTGTGGAGGAGGATAATTTCTCATATCCATTTAGTATCGTGCCGATTTTTACCCACGATGAAAAAAACATAAAAGCCGCAAATAAGGCGTTGGATAAAAATGATTTGGTGTTTGTGTGCTGTGGGACAAATGAAATCACTGAAATCCCAAGCGAAATGACAGGGCAAAATCAAACACAAAATCTAGCCACGACAAAAAACACTTCAAATGATTTGCCTAGCGGTGCAAAATCTAATATTGATTCTGCAAAATCTAGTGCTAGCATAGAAATGCTAGATAATATCTCGACACTTAAAATACCTTTTTTTGATGTGGGGGTTATCGGCACGATTATGCGCAAGGTGCATTTGCCAGATGGTCGCGTAAAGCTACTTTTTCAAGGGCTTACAAAGGGGAGGATTTTATCCGTCCAAAAAGACGAATGCTACGAGGCATTGGTAGATATTATCAGCTATAAAGAATGCTCTTTTGCGCAAGTGGAGGCTATGAGCAAAGTGCTACGCGAAAAGGTGCAAAATCTAGCAAATATTAGTCAAGTGCTGTTGCCACCTGATTTGCTAAAATCTATCGAGGAGACAGGAGAGCCAAACCGAATGATAGATTTAGTCGCTTCAAGCATAAGGCTAAAAAAAGAGCAGGCATACAAGCTATTTAGAAGCGATGATATTGAGGAGAGGTTGCTTTTGCTGATAGATTTTGTCTCCGAAGAAATCCAAATCCAAAAACTCCAAAAAGAAATCAAAACCCGCGTGCATAATAAAATGGAGCAAACAAATAGAGAATATTTCCTAAAAGAGCAACTTCGACAAATCCAAAAAGAGCTAGGTATCGACAAACAGCGCGATGAGGAAATACAGCAATATGAAAAAAAACTAGAATCCATAAAGCCACATCTAAACAAAGAAGCATACAAAGAAATCAAAAAGCAAATCTCTCGCCTAAGCAAAATGCACCAAGAAAGTGGCGATGCAAATATCCTCCAAAACTATGTAGAATGGGTGCTAGAAATCCCATTTGGTAAATACGCTAAAGAATCCCTATCAATCAAAAATGTCCAAAAACAGCTTGATTTAGATCATTTTTCGCTTTTGAAGCCAAAAGAGCGCATTGTGGAGTATTTTGCAGTCAAAGAATTGATAGCAAAAAAAGAAAAAGAAGCGCAAAAAGAGCTGGCAAAAAAAGCAGGAAATGCAAAATCTAGCAAAGATAGCACGAAAAATCCCAATGCAAAAAACGCCAAAGATTCTAAAGATTTTGTTTTGGAATCCATAAAAGATACGATTTATAACCCATCAAAAAATTCTAGTTTGGATTCTAGTGATTCTAGCGATGAGGGCGAGGAGGACAAAGAGCTAGAAATTCCTAGCAAGTTGCCAAAAAGCGACACAAAAGAAAAAGGGACGATTTTGTGTTTTTATGGACCACCTGGGGTTGGGAAAACTAGCCTTGCAAACTCCATAGCCACAGCCATAGGACGCGAGCTAGTGAGAATCGCGCTAGGTGGGCTAGAAGATGTAAATGAGTTGCGAGGACATCGCAGGACTTATATCGGGGCAATGCCGGGCAGAATCACTCAAGGGCTAATCGAAGCAAAACAGATGAACCCCGTAATCGTCCTAGATGAAATCGATAAAGTGGCAAGAGGCGTTAGAGGCGACCCTACAAGCGTGCTTTTAGAGATTTTAGACCCTGAGCAAAATGTCGCTTTTAGGGATTATTACAACAACTTTAGCATTGATTTATCGCAAGTGATTTTTATCGCTACGGCAAATGACATAGGCAATATCCCTCCGCCTTTGCGCGATAGAATGGAGTTTATCGCTATTTCTAGCTACACGCCACAGGAAAAAGAACAAATCGCGCTAAAATATCTTATCCCTCAAGAGCTAAAAAAGCACGCTTTAAGCCAAGAAGAGATTGAATTTACCAAAGAAGCGATAAAAACGCTAATCGAGCGATATACACGCGAAGCGGGCGTGCGAAATCTGCGCCGTGTGATTGCTAGCATAATGCGAAAAGTCGCTACCAAAATCCTAACACAAAGCAACTATCAAAAAATCAAACTAACGCCAAAACTTATCCCAGATTTTATCGATAAAATCGTGTATGAAATCGACCCTGCGAGCAAAGTAGCACGGGTTGGAATCATCAATGGGCTTGCTTGGACAAGCGTAGGTGGCGATGTGCTAAAAATCGAAGCAATCAAACTAAAGGGCAAAGGAGGGCTATCCCTCACAGGCTCTCTAGGCGATGTGATGAAAGAATCCGCTAAAATCGCACACTCTGTCGTAAAAGTCCTGCTTGATGAAAACAAGCTAGAATCCCTAGAATCAAAAGAGGGCAAAAAATCCAAAAAATCTAGCAAGATACAAAAAGATTCTAAAGATTCTAGCGAGGATTTGCCATTTTATTCGCGCTATGATATTCATTTGCATTTGCCAGAAGGCGCAGTCCCAAAAGATGGACCAAGTGCGGGAATCGCTATGGCGTGCGTGATAGCATCTATACTATGCGAAAAGCCCGTGAGTGGGGACATCGCAATGACGGGCGAGCTAACACTTAGCGGAGATGTGCTAGCCATAGGCGGGCTAAAAGAAAAGCTAATCGCAGCGCATAAAGCGGGGATAAAAAAGGCGTTGATTCCTACTAAAAATTATGAAAGAGATTTAGGCGATATACCAAAAGAAGTGCTAAATAGTTTGCAAATAATCCCCGTAAAAAATATCGATGAAGTGTTTAAGCAAGTATTTGGTTGATTGTTTGTTTGGAGGGTTTGGAGGGTTTAAATAGTTGTGGTGAAGTAAAATCAAAGATTTTGCATAGATTTTCTTTTGACAAAGGTAAGTGTTTTTATTGACATTGCCCGTTAAAATCTGCTAGAGTGCCACGCCAAAATCAGCACAATAAAAGAGGAGAAATCTATGCGGGTAAATAACCTAACCAAAATCCGCTTAAAACGGAGGGCGTTTGCCAAACGGCTTAACGCCACACTATCTCAAAAATTTCAGAATTTAAATATTACGCCCAGCAATCTCGCGTGGGGCTTAGTCATTTTGGGTGGGATTGTGGAGTGCTTTTGGGTAAGCGGGCTAAAATACGCCAATACGCCTTTGCTTTATATGCTTACCGCGCTTGGCATTGTGTTTTCATTTACGATGATGGTGCTAGCCCTCAAGGTGCTTGAAGTAAGCGTGGCTTATAGCGTGTTTGTCGGTATCGGCACAGCAGGCGTGGTGGCAGGCGAGATTTTCATCTTTGGCGAGCCGTTTTCTCTCATAAAAGTGAGCCTTATCGCATTGTTGCTTTTTGCTGTCATTGCGCTAAAATTTGTCTCGCAAAAAGAAGACGGCGTAGCGCAAGATGAAGCCATAGTCGAGAATCTCGCGAACGATTTAAAGATTGATAACGCGTTAGATTCGTTGCTAGATTCTAAGTTGGTTACAAAAAGCAAGGGAGGGAAGCGATGAGTTGGGTATTTTTACTTTTAGCTGGATTTATGGAGGTGCTAGGCGTCATCTCAATGAAGCAATACGCAAGCAGTGGGAAAATCTACTACCTTATCGCACAAATGGCACTTTTTGCCATAAGTCTTTTTTTGCTCTCGCTTTCAATGCGACAAATCCCTATGGGCACAGCGTATGCGATATGGACAGGGATTGGAGCGTGCGGAGGCGTAATTGTGGGCATAACGCTGTATAACGAAGCAAAAAATAGCCTAAAAATCTTGCTTGTAGGTGTTATCATCGCGTGTAGCGTGGGACTCAAATATTTATAAATCGATTTTGCTTGTGGCAAGTGGTAGGCAAAAATAGACACAAAAATCACAATCTAGCGCGCAAAATCTAAGTCGCCATAAGTCGCAAAAGTAAAAAAACGCCATTTGAAGCACAAAAATCAAAATAAAATCTAGGCAAAAAATAACTGCTTAGATTTTTATTTAGGTAGTGTAAATTTTTGATTTTTTAGCGTTATTTTTTTATTTTGGCGTGGATTTTAGCGCGTGGATTTAGGCTCGCACTGCTAGTTTGCCGATAGCTTCAGGTGCGAAGTCATCGACATATGCCCTCATCGCACGAGAATACATCTCAACTAAGCGATTTGTCTCTATTAAAGCTGTCATTTCTTTTACTGCATTTACATTGCTTTTTTCGATATAGCCTTGAGCTAGCCCGATATTGTTTGTGTTTGTGATTCTATCTTGGATTCTCTCTTTTGGGTATTTATAGAGATTGTAGCCGACTTTTTTTAGATATTTTGGATTGTCAAAGCTAACGATTGCTAATGCCCCGCCATCTGCAGCTATGCCTATTTCTTCGGTGGATAAGTTGCGAAATGTTAGATTCCCATTTTTATCAGCTTCTAGCTGCATTCCTGCATTCATCATTATGCCACCATCTACTTGGGAATCCTCATCATCTGCTTCGCCCAAAGAAGCGCGAGATAGCACGCGAAACCCCTCTTTTGTGCTTAAAAATCCCTCACTATCTATCACGAAACTCCCATCACGCGTATAGCGGATTCCATCAGGTGTGCTTACCACAAAATACGCATTTGGATTTTGCAAGGCAAAATCTAGTGGATTTTGCGTCTCTGCAAACGCACCGATTTGAAACTCTGTATATTCCTCACTGATATTTGGCACGCGGTTTAGATTTCGGTTTTGGTATTGGGCTGCAGCTCTTGTGTGGTCTTTTATAGGAAGTGTGTCTTGGGTTTCTTTGTATAAACGCAGATAATCCCCGATAACCACATCATCGCGCTTAAAGCCATTTGTGTTGAGGTTTGCAAGGTTGTTTGAAATCACATCTAGGCGGTTTATTTGCGTTACCATACCGCCTGTGTTTGCGTAGTATCCATTTATCATTTTGCTAGTCCTTAGCTTTTTTTTAAGCGTTTTTAGTGGCTAGATTTTGGTGTTTTTGTGCCTGCTAAACGCTAATTTAAAGCTAAGCAAAGCAATGCGCGTTCCTAAATAGATTTTAACTAAATAAATATCATCAAATTAGCGTTTGATAAACTAGCGCAAGTTGCGCGAATACTGCTCTAAGCGATTAAAAATCCGCTCATAGCCATTATTTGATTTTGCATTTGAGGTTTGCGGGGCATTTTTTTTGTAGATTTTGGGGGCGTAGTCATTGTGAGTGGTGCTTGAGCTGATACTTGCAGGCACAATATTATGCAGCAAGACAAAATGCCTAGATTTGCCTATGCGCGGCTGGGATTTGATAAATTCACCTTGAGAAAATCTAGCTAGCCATTGTTTTTGCAAGCATTCATTGTTTTCAAAATTTTCAGCAAATTCGTTTGCTTCTTCCTCGCTATCAAAAGCCAAAATCAAACTTTGAAAAATCATCGTATCTTTATCATTTGGATTTTTCGCCCCGCCATAGATAAAATTCCCCAAACTATACACGATTTTTTTGTCTTTGTAATGTTCGATGCCTTGCAAGACATGGGGGTGGTGGGCTACTACCATATCCGCGCCATTATCGATACTAAATCGCCCTAGTTGCTTTTGCGTGGCGTTTGGATAATGCTCCCTCTCTTCCCCCCAATGAAAAGTAAAAATCACAAAATCAGCCCCCATAGATTTTAGCTCTGCGATTTCTTTTGCTACTTGGGATTTTATGCCTAGATTCCAGCCTCTGTGTCCTGCTAGCCCAAATTTTATGCCATTTACCTCTGCTATGCTTAAAATCCCCTCGCCAAATGTGTAAAATCCAGCATTTAGCAAATGCTCTTTTGTGTCCGAAAAACCTTGCGCGCCATAATCGCGTGAATGGTTGTTTGCTAGATTTAGGGCTTCTATGCTCGCTTCGCGCAAAACCTGCGTATAGCTAGATTGCCCTTTGAAAGAAAAAGGCTTTTCAAATGCGTTTTTTAGCTCCCTATCGCTTAGCACTCCCTCCATATTGCCGATGGTTAAATCATCGCTCCCTAGCACCTCTCGCACACCATTGCTAAAGTAAGCAAAATCCCCGTTTATCTCTCTAAATTTTGCATTAAAAGTATCGCCACTAGCACCTTTATAATCCCCCAGCACATTATCGCCTACAAAGCTAAGCAAAGCGGAAGTTTTGGGATTTGGGGCGTTGCATTTTTTTGATTCTTGTTTTGTTTTAGAATCTATTTTTGAAAGGCTAGAATCTTTTTGATTAGAATCTTTTTGTGTGGTAGATTCTGCTATGCTTGATTGTGCTAAATCCATTTGTGTTTGGGGTAGGTTTTTATGACAGCCTGCAAATGTTAATAATATAAATACGCATAAAAGTGGGCAAATTAAAGAAACAATAGGCGCATTGATTATGTTTTTGAATCCTTGATTTTGCATTTTAGATTCTATCCTATGACTTTGATAACAAAAATAGTCGAAAAGGCTAGCGCGATTGCAATTAACACTGTTACTATAAGTCCTATCATTTCATTTTCTCCAATTTATCAAGTTCTTTTTTGAAGCTACAACCACACCAACATATTAAGCCTACCAAGATTATTGCCACAATACCTATAACGATATAATCTATATAGTTTAGCCCGTTTCTATGGGCAAATGTGTAGCCACCCACGCCAAATAGGGCAGTCATAAAGCCTAATATCAAGCTTTTTAACAAATCAAGTTTTGTTTTTATTCTGTCTTTTTTACTCATACGCAAAATTTTAGCACAAAAACATATCCAAATTTTCTAAAATCTATTTTACGATTTCTATCACGCGCAAAAGACTGATAGATTCAAACTGCACGCCTGTTGTCATATTTTTTATGGTAAGCGTTTGGGTGCTAAATTCATTTTCGCCTATGATTATGCAGTGTTCGTGTCCTTTGTTGTTTGCGTAGCTAAGTGATTTTTGCAGTTTGGTGGCTTGTGGATAGACTTCGGTGTAGATTTTGCTTCTGCGGAGATTTTGGGCGATTTGGTGTGCGTAGGGTAAAAACTCTTCTTTCATACATACGATTAGCACTTCTGCACTTGTGCCTTTGCCTTTTAGCACGCCTAGCTCTTCTAGCCCCGCTAGTAGTCTATCTAGCCCGATACTCGCACCCACGCCACTTATGCGCTCGCGTGAGAAACTGCGCGTGAGATTATCATATCGCCCGCCTGAGCAGACACTGCCAAGTGATTTTAGGCGATTTAGCGTGGTTTCATATACGATTCCTGTGTAGTATCCTAGCCCGCGTGCGATAGCAAAGCTAACCCTGCACGCAGAAGTATTCATTTGCACAGAAGTAAGGATTTTAAAGCAAGATTCTAGTTCCTCTATGCCTTTTTTTAGCTCATCATTGTATGTTTTTAAATGCGCTATGGAGTCAAAAAACTCATCTCTTTGCGTGATTTGTTTGATAGAGATTAGTGAGATGATTTCATCTACTTGCTTAGAATCTAGCTTTAGATTTGCGCTTAACTCTTTTGCTAGATTTTCCTCCCCGTTTTTATCTAGCTTGTCAATTAGTCGCAAAAAGCTATCCACATCGCGACTATTTACTATCCCAAAATGCTTTGCGATTCCATTTAGCACACTTCTATGATTTACCCAAATGGTAAATTCATCTAGCCCAAGCGCACTAAGCGAGGCATAAATCACTTCGATAATCTCCGCATCACAGCCGATACTATCACTCCCTATGAAGTCAAAATCACATTGCGTAAATTCTCTATATCGCCCTTTTTGCGCTCTCTCCCCGCGAAACACATTGCCAATGGCAAATCGCTTAAATGGCAAATCTAGCTCGTTTTTATACTGCGTGATAAATCGTGCCAAAGGCACGGTTTGATCAAATCTTAAAACCACATCTCGCCCACCATTATCCACAAATCTATAAAGCTCTTTTTGGATTTCCTCGCCACCTTGTCGCAACAAAATTTCAGCATATTCTAAATGCGGCGTTTCAATCGGCACAAATCCAAAACTCTCAAACACCTTTGTAAGCGAAGAAATGAGCTTTTCTTTTGCCATTGCCTCTTTTGGCAGATAGTCGCGAAACCCACTTAGCGTGCGTGGCGTGATAAGCGTGTTTTTGTTAGAATTTTTGTCGTTAGCAGATTCTAATATGTTGTTTTTGGTTTTTGTGAGATTTGGCATAAAGCACTCCAAGATAAAAATTTGGGGTATTATAACAAAGTTGCTAAAATGCGACTAATAAAACACGCGATAAACTTTTGATGGCACAATGCCACATAATCCAAAATCTACCAAAATATCACAGGAAGCATAATGCAAAATCCACAAAATCCACAAAATCCACAAATTAAACAAACTAGCAACAACGATTCTAATACGCCACAAAATCAGCCATTAAAAATCCTTATTCGCCTGCCAAATTGGCTAGGGGACGCAGTTATGAGCACTCCTAGCTTTGAGCTACTAAAAGCGCATTTTAAAGAAGCTAGATTTTGTCTAGTCGCGCCAAAAGCCGTGCTAGAGGTGTTTAGAGGGGATAAACGCATAGAATCTTTTATCATAGATGAGAGTAAAAAAGCAAAAAATAGATTTTGTGCCACTTACGCTCTTAGCAAGCAAATAAAAGCAGAATTTGGAGTGCCAGATATTGCCTTAACACTTACAAATCATTTTTTTAGCGCGTTTTTGCTATGGCTTACAAATGCGCGTCTTAGGGTAGGGTATGCGCGTTTTTTGGGCGGGATTTTGCTAAACCAAAATGTGCCAAAATTTCGCAATGTCCATCAAGTCCTAAGCTATGTAAATCTAGCCATTTACGCGCTAGATTCTGCGGATTTAGGCAATGTAGCGGATTTGACAAAAAAAGCAAATGTCTTATGCCTAAAAGATTTAGCAAATAATGCTAGATTGCTAGAATCTATCACGCCAAATCTTGCGCTTGTGTTAGCACAAGATGCGATTATCCCAAGTGAGTTTTTGGATATTTTTAGCCAAAATCAAAATGCAAACCCACCTAAAATCATCGGGCTAAATCCAGCTGCAGCCTATGGCAATGCTAAGCGGTGGCTAAAAGAGTATTTTGCGCAAGTGGCAGGATATTTTGCAAGCAGGGGCGAAGTGGTGGTAATTTTTGGGACAAAAAGTGATTATGAGCTAGGCGAATTTATCGCAAAGCAAGCGATAGATTTTGGACAAAATCTAGGGCAAAATCTAAACTCCCAAAAAAATCCACAAAATCCAAAATCTAGCACGCAAAATCTACCCCAAAATCAAACTCAAAATCTAGCTCAAAACCCCGCAAAAAATATCCTAAATCTTTGCGGGAAAACGGATATTGCAGGGCTTATGAAAAGCATTAGCAAGGTTAGCGTAATGATTACGAATGATAGCGGTCCTATGCACTTATCTTGCGCGCTAAGCGTGCCTGTAATCGCGCTTTTTGGTCCCACAAATAGCAAAGAAACAAACGGCTTTCGCGCTAAAGATTTTGTGATATTAAGCAAAAATGTGCCTTGCGCTCCTTGCAAAAAGCGTGAATGTCCTCTGCCAAAAGGAGAGGGACACCATAAATGTATGGTGGATTTATCCCCTTCACTTGTTATCAATGAAGCAAGTAAGATTTTAAATAAAGTAAGCTAAGATTTTAAGCCACCAAAATCAACGCTAATTTGCAACACAACACAAATAAAACAACATAAAAAGGAATGCTATGATAATAGATTTTGAGTTTTCAAGCACACTTGCAAACTATCGACTGCTAAGCAATACGATTACACCTCGCCCTATCGCGTGGGTATCTAGCATAAATGCAAATGGCGTGGTAAATCTCGCACCTTTTAGTTTTTTTGGCATAGTAAGCTCTGTGCCACCGATATTTTCGCTATGCTTTTCGCCAAAAAGCGATGGCGCTCCAAAAGACACTTTGCAAAATCTAAAATCTAGCAAATGCGCCACCATATCGCTTGTGATGGTGGATTTTTTAGAGCGATTAGAGCAGAGTGCTAGCGAGGTAGAATCACACAAAAGCGAAGCTAGCGTGTTTGGCATAGAGCTAGAGAGTGTAGAGTTAGGCTATCCTCCTGTGGCAAAAGGCGTGAAAGTGGCGTATTTTTGCGAGCTTAGAGAGATTTTGGATTTAAGCACATATAATGTTACAGCGTTATTGCAGGCAAAAAAATGTTTTGTAGATGATGAGATTTATAAGGAGGATTTGCGCTTTTTGCCACCGCATTTAGGCAGGGTAGGCAAATACTATTTGCAAGCAAAAGAAGTCATCGATCCAAATATAAAAGACTAAACTTGAAAGACTAAAACACAAAATCTAGCCCACGCTAACAACAAAAAAACTCTAAAAAAATCTCTATATTAAGTGTGCAATCCCAACTCACTAAATATTTAAAAAACTGCTATAACATACAAGACATTTTGCAAGATATTTTGCATAATAATCTGCACGCGATTTTGCAAGATATTAGATTTGCAACACGCTATAAATGCTAAAAACAACTTGCCACGCATAATAATAACTCAAGCATAAAAGGACAAAAATGAGTAAAACTCTATCTCCAAATCAAACAAATCAAAAAAAACTCGGTATCCCAAAAGAAAATCAAATAGGCGAAGCCCGCGTAAGTGCCACTCCTGCGCATATAAAAGCATATCAAAATCTAGGATTTGAAGTCATTGTCGCAAAAGGTGCGGGGGAGGATTCTAGCTTTGGCGATGAAGAGTATAAAAAAAATGGTGCAAAAATCGCCACACAAAAACAGGCATTAAACTGCGACATAGTCCTAAAAGTAAATGCCCCAAATGATGATGAAATAAAAGAGATAAAAAAAGGAGCGATTCTTATCGGGCTACTTGGAATCGCTCACAACAAACCACTTTTAGAAAAGCTAAACGCTAATGGCATAAACGCGCTTAGTATGGATTGTGTCCCTAGAATCTCACGAGCGCAAAGTATGGACGCGCTTAGCTCTATGGCAAATATCGCGGGCTATCGCGCTGTGATAGAAGCGGGGTTTGAGTTTGGGAGATTTTTTGGCGGGCAAATCACTGCTGCTGGCAAAATCCCCCCTGCAAAAGTCCTAGTCATCGGTGCTGGCGTAGCGGGGCTTGCTGCTATTGGCACGGCAAATAGTTTGGGTGCGATTGTAAGGGCTTTTGACACGCGTCCTGAAGTCAAAGAGCAAGTGCAATCAATGGGAGCGGAGTTTTTAGAAATCAATGTAAAAGAGGAGGCTGGAAGTGGCGATGGCTACGCAAAAGTGATGAGTGAAGCCTATATAAAAGCTGAAATGGAGCTTTTTGCTATGCAGGCAAAAGAAGTAGATATTATCATCACAACCGCGCTAATCCCGGGCAAAAGCGCACCAAAACTCATAACCAAACAAATGGTAGAATCTATGAGGCAAGGAAGTGTAGTGGTGGATTTAGCCGCGCAAAATGGCGGAAACTGCGAGCTAACAAAAGCTGACAAACTAGAAATAAGCAAAAATGGCGTAAAAATCATCGGCTACACGGATTTGCCATCGCGTCTAAGCGCGCAAAGCTCGCAAGCCTATGGGACAAATCTGCTAAATCTTGTAAAACTGCTTTGCGAAAAAAGTGGCGATAAAAAAGCTAGCAAAAATATTGCTGATAAAAATAATGCAGATTTTGCTAGTAAATCAAATGATTTAGAAATCAACTTTGATGATGAAATCTTGCGCAGTGCGTGCGTATGCAAAGGTGGAGCAATCACTTTTCCTCCGCCACCTATCAGAGTCTCTGCCTCCACAAATACCACAAAGTCGATAAATGCTACAAAATCTAATGCAAATGCGCTAGATTCTACAAAAAAAGCAAAATCTAGCGATTTTAGCCCGCTAAAAGCGTTTATTAAAAAATATGCTAATTTCATAAAATCTGCTATCGCAATTTTGGCGATTTTGGTATTTTTTGGGATTTGTCAAAATGCGCCGAGTGAGTTTTTGACGCATTTTATGGTGTTTGGGCTTGCGTGCGTGGTTGGGTATTATGTCGTGTGGAATGTAAATCACGCCCTGCATACCCCGCTTATGAGCGTTACAAATGCGATTTCTGGGATTATTGTCGTGGGTGCGTTATTGCAGATGGGAAATGGTAGCCTAATCACTGCGCTAGCTTTTATAGGCGTGCTGATTGCAAGTGTCAATATTTTTGGTGGTTTTGTCGTTACGCAAAGAATGCTAAAAATGTTTCGCCGAAATAATATCAGTGATAATGGTGCAAATAGCGATAAAGAGCGCGAAAAATAAGGGGGTGAAAGATGGTTGAGGTATTAAATTTTTCTAATCTAACAAAAGCGGCGTATATTGTCGCTTCGATTTTGTTTATCCTCTCTCTTGCGGGACTATCTCAACACGAGAGCGCAAAAAGAGGGAATCTTTTTGGCATAGGGGGTATGGCATTAGCATTATGTGCGACAATTTTAAGTGGCGATATTGGCAACATCGCGCTTGTTATTGCTGCGATGTTGCTTGGTGGTGGGATTGGCATTATTCTAGCCCAAAAAGTAGAAATGACGCAAATGCCCGAACTTGTGGCGATTTTGCATAGCTTTGTGGGACTTTGCGCGGTGCTAGTGGGGCTAAATAGTTTTATTGAGATTTTGCAAACATCAGGTATCATCACAAAAGAGCTAGAATCTATGGATTTTGATTCTAGTATGGAATTATTTAGCTTTGATTTTGGGGTGTTGCCGCCTTTGTTTTTGGATTTTCGTAAGGATTTTGGTAGTGGCACAAATGCCATTCATTTAGTCGAAATCTTTTTGGGCGTGTTTATTGGTGCGGTTACATTCACAGGCTCGATTGTGGCATTTGGCAAGTTGCGTGGGATTTTCTCTGGTGCTCCGCTAAACTTACCTTTTAAGCATTATTGGAATCTAGGTGCGATTTGTCTCTCTTTGGTGGCGTTGATTATTTTTGTGGTGAGTGAGGATAGCCTACCTCAAATCATTGCCATTGCTACGATGCTTTTTATCGCGCTTGTTTTTGGCTGGCATTTGGTCGCTTCTATCGGCGGGGCTGATATGCCTGTGGCAGTTTCTATGCTAAATTCGTATTCAGGCTGGGCTGCAGCTGCGGCTGGGTTTATGCTAGGAAATGATTTGCTTATCGTTACGGGTGCGCTTGTGGGTAGCTCTGGTGCGATTTTGTCATATATTATGTGCAAAGCGATGAATCGCTCATTTATCAGCGTGATAGCAGGGGGGTTTGGCACAGATAGTGGAAATGCTAGTATAGAGGGCGAAATGGGCGAATACACAGAGATACAAGCAAGAGAAGTCGCCTCCCTGCTTCAAAATGCAAAATCTATAATCATAACCCCGGGCTATGGTATGGCAGTGGCACAAGCCCAATACCCCATATATGATTTAGTCAAAAAACTTCAAGCACAGGGCATAGAAGTGAGATTTGGCATACACCCTGTGGCTGGGAGATTACCCGGGCATATGAATGTATTGCTAGCAGAAGCAAAAGTGCCTTATGACATCGTGCTAGAAATGGACGAAATCAATGCAGATTTTGCAAAAACTGATGTGGTGCTAGTCATCGGGGCAAATGACACGGTAAATCCAAGCGCGCTAGAAGACCCAAGTAGCCCCATAGCAGGTATGCCTGTGCTAGAAGTGTGGAGGGCAAAATCGGTGGTGATGTTTAAACGCTCGATGAATACGGGCTATGCAGGGGTGCAAAATCCGCTGATTTTCAAAGAAAATACCAAAATGCTTTTTGGAGATGCTAAAAAAAGCGTGGAATCGATTTTGGCGTCTTTGAGTTAAAACGCGCTAAAACGCGTAAATCGCGCTACAAAATGCGTTATGTTGGCTTAAAAATCAAATTGTTTAGCTAAACTAAACGCATAAATCAAACACAGCACAAACACAACAAAAGGAGCAGCAATGAAGTCTTTGCAACAAAAAAACGGCACAAAAATCTACCAAAACCTAAAAAGCTTAAAAAACCCAAAATGGGCAGTTAAATCCTTGATGATATGTTTTTGTATATGTGGGCTTATGTCATTTATGCAGGCTAGCCCGCTAAAATGTCAGCTAAAAAATATTGCTAATGATACAAGCACACTCAAAAATGAATCCAAAGCCCTGTCCCTAATCACTCAATCGATACAATCAAATAATGCTGATAATAGCCTAATCCAAAAGATTTCCGCGCTAGATTCTGCGCTTGGCAAATTATATATTTTGCAACTAGATTCTGTGCTAAATCAATATCAAATGCCAGAATTCTACTCACGCGAAACTATAAAATGTCAAGCCTGCAGGGATTTTGCCAAAAGTAAAATCCCATTTATTTTTTATGAAAATCAAGCAAAAGAGCCAACAGATAATGACATAAAAGAATTTTTAGCATTAGATTTAAGCGCAAAAATCGGAGAAGAAAAACTCTGCAATGGACTAGCAAACAAAGATACAAAAATACTACTAGAATCTTATGCGTATCTCGCCCTAGCAGGAGCAAATACTCGTGCGGTCAATGTGCTACTTAGCGCGGTGAAAATGGGCGATAGAGATGCGGCTATGATTTTGGGATTTTTGCTTGAGAATGGCATATATCTAAAGCAAAATAAAATCGCTAGTCAAATGGTAAAAAATGCAATAAAAAGCGGTAATTTAGAGAGTATTTTTGCAAATAATATGGTTAGCAAAAATTTTGTCGTGCGTGATTTTGATGCCCATAGCAATGTGCTAGAAAATATGTTTTATCAAAATCTAATTTCCATAGGTGTGATTTTAAGCGAGCAGGATAATCGTTATGAGGGGTTAAGTAGCGAAGCAAAAGCCGATATAGCAAAAAATATCAACACTGCGTTAGACAAACTAAAATCTATCAAACAATCCCTCATAGCAAAAATGTCTGCGAGCCAAAAAGCACAATTTAACGAAGCATTAAAATTTAAGCAACATTTGCATAATATTGATGAAAAGCCTTATGCTAGCACTTTGCTAATCAAATAAATTGCTTGTAAAAATTAGATTTTAGTTTTTGCTAGATTTTGCGTCATTGTTTGGGGTTTGTATGTTGCAGTTTGTTTGTCTTGTTTTTTGATGATTTTGTTTTCCATAGATTCCAAAGAAATTTAATCACTATGCTAAAAAGTATGCCCTCAATCATCGCTGCTAACAAAAACGCATAATACATATCTTTGCTTATCGCATCCCAATCATCTGCGATTTTTGCAGTAACGACAAGAAAAGTCAAAGGCATAGAATGGCTTAGGGCAAAAAGCGTGGTGTTTTTTACACTTTTAAAAAACCTTAAAAACGCCATATTTGCAGCGATTAGCCGCAGGGCAAGCATCGCGTTAGCGATATATACGCCATTTAGCACATAGCTAGGGTTTGCCAAAATCAGCCCAAAATCTAGCGTGCTACCCACATAGACAAAAAACAACGGCACAAAAAATCCAAAACCTATTTCATTTAGCTTGCCAACCAAATCGTGCTTGTATGAAAAAAATATCGCCACAATCGTGCCTGCTAAAAACGCTCCAAGCACTGCTTCTAAATCTAAAAACAATACCAACGCCACAAATACCACAAATAGCATAACGACAAAGCGAATATCCCTGTTGCTTAAGTCATTATAGGGCATAAGAAATAGTTTAAAATTTGGAAACCACCAAAAAAGGATTTTAAACGCCCAAAAAATCCCAACGATAGCTAGCATAAACGCCACAAGCACGGCTAGATTTTCATACAAACGCAATGAATTGCCATAATGATAAAATCCGCTAATAAGCGTAAGGGCTGCAATGCTTATGACTTCGCCTATTATTCCTACAGTTAGAGCCATTTCTAGCCATAGCTTATCTTTGCCATAGTCTTTTAGTAGCGTCATTATCATACCAAGACTCATCACAGGAAGTGCGGCGATAAAAATATTTGGTAACTTAAAAATCAGCACGATAAACGCGCTTAAGACATAAAGGATAACAAAATACACCACCACAGCTTTTAAAAACCGCTTGCCAAGCCTGCTAAATCCACGCAAATCCACTTCCATTCCGCATAAAAACATTAAAAACAAAAATCCAACTTTTGCCATAAATTCAAACGATTCACTATGGCTAAATACACCAAAATAGATTCCAAAGCACCCTAAAAGCATTTCTACCACCACTACGGGCATTCTAGTTAGATTTGCAAGTATGGGGGCGATGACTATGCAGATGGAGAGAATCGAAAATGCGATAAAAATATCCAAAAGCATATTTTCCATTGTTAGATTCCTTATTTAGATTTTGGTGTGATTTTTTGTTTGTATGGTGTTGTTTGTAGTTTGAAATCGTTGCAAAAAAATCCTAAAGAAAATCCTAAATCGGTAGTTTTTGATTTGGATTTTGTATCAAAGTAAGCAAAATGTGTAGCAAGTTTTTATTGTAAAAGTTTTTATTGCCAAATATTTAGGACAAAGTTTTTAGGGCAAAGATAAAAATATCTTGCCCTAAAAAAGCTAATCTTTTAGCCACATAGCCAAATGTGCAATTTTTTTTGCAAAAATCTTAGAATTGATATGTGTATCCAAGAGTTAGCAATAAATTTCGCGCAGAATAAGTTGTGCTAGATTCAGCTTCTTTTCCTAGTCTCTCGCTTGCAGCGATACTTGGCGCACGCACATTAAAATTTACAAAATGATGAGCATTTAACGCTACTTCAAATCCCACATTTACAGGCAAAATAAAACCGCTTCCCTTAGGGTCGTTTATAAGCGTAGTTTGGTTTTTGGGCGCATTTGTGTCGCCATTTGCAAAATTATTTGATGAAATGGCGACATTGCTTGCATAGCCCGCGCCAAGCCCAGCATAGATTCCAACCCTTTTGCCAATGTTAAAAACCGCTTCTGTGTTAAACGCCGTTTGATGTGAGGAGTATTCGCCATCATTTGAATAATGGTAGCTTACATATCCTCGTAGCCCGATTATTTGCTTTTCGCCAAAGAGTTTTTTTATACCGATTTTGCCACCCACTACGCCATAAGGTGCGCGCAATTCCGTTGTTTTGCCTTTTGCCGAATTATTAGTCGCGCTTAAAAAAGCCACCCCATACCCCACTTCGCCACCGACAAAAACCGCTACTTTTGAATCTGCTTCTTTTGCTAAGCTAGATTCTAACTCATCGGCATAAATGTTGCCCCCCCCCCCTAGTAAAAAAGCCAATAAAAAACACCTGCTAACAGACTTCATTTTCGTCTCCTTAAAAGTAAAATATTGCGTTTTAAAGCTCGCTAAATCAATGATTTAACACCATAAAACAGCATTGATTTTTGAAGCAAATGGGATTCCGTATTTGGTTTAATTTTTGTTAGCTTTTGAGGCAGAATCTGCGTGTTTTTACATGCGTTGTAAGCCTTTTTGACAAATGGCATAAGTATAGGTGCAAGATTTTGCGATATTTTCATCGTGGGTGGCGATGATAAGCCCTGCGCGATTTTGGGCTATGTAGCTTTGCAGGGCGTCCATCACCGCTTTTGCGGTTGATTTATCAAGGTTGCCTGTTGGCTCATCAGCATAGATTATGCGTGGTTTTTTTAGTAGCACACGAGCGATGGATAGTCGCTGCTGCTGTCCGCCTGATAAATCAGCGGAGTTTTGATGAAGCGTGTGTGCTATGCCTAGATTTTCTAGCAACCCCATATCAATGGGCTTTTTGGTGATTGCCTCGCTTACTTGTAGATTTTCTAGCGCGCTAAATCCGCGAAAAAGATAATGCGCTTGAAATATGATTCCTAGATTTTCGCGCAGTAGTTTTAGTCGCTCATTTGGCTTTAGGGCGTAAATGTTTGGAGAATCTAAAAGCGAGATAACGCCAGAATTTGGCTTTAGCATTGTGGATAGATTTGCTAGCAGGGTAGATTTTCCACTTCCAGAAACTCCCAAAATAGCGATACTCTCTCCCTCTTGTAGTTGCAAATCCACGCCCTCATACAAAAGTGTATCAAAACTATGGCTTACGCTTTTTGCTTGAAGTAGCATTTTAATCCTTTGTGCTTAAAATCAAATGAAAATCTAGCAATGCCTAGTATAGTCTAAAATCGCTTAAAATCCAATGTGGATTATGTCGCCATAGCTATCGCCTAGCACTTGTGGCGTCATCATAAATGATTGCGATAGATTTGCAGAATGCAAAATCATAGCCCCCGATTTTCGCGCATAATATTTAAGCAAGACGCGTTGCAAATATGGCTCGATACTTACATAAAACCAGCCATTATTACTTATCATTACCACAAGATTAGGGCTATCTTTATACAGCTCTTTGCTAGTGCCTTCATAGCAAATAGCATTGCGAAATATAAGCCCAAAAAGATGAAAATCTTGTGGCTTACTCGCAGAATCTAACCCCTCTTCAATCCCAAAAAATAGCCTAAGAAGTGGTTTTGCTAGAAAATCTGGAAGCGGCATTTTCTCCCCAAAGGGAGCTAAAATGACTTTGTTTAAAATTTTTACTTCGCCTTTGTGGATTACATAAGTGGAGTTAAAGTTTGGCTTGCTAAACGCACCTAAGATGATAGCAATGTCGTTAGAGGCATTTTTTAGGGATTCTAAAGTAGAAACTTCATAGGGATTGTCGCTATTTAGCACGATTGGCAAAATCGTTTCAGGCAAGATGATGATTTTTTTGCCCTCTAGCTTTGCTTGCTCTATCGCGCTAAAAGTTGATTTTTTTATAGAATCTAGCGCATTTTTACTCCATTTTAAATCCTGCACAAAATGTGTTTGGACTAGGGCGATTTGCTCTTTTGTGATTTGTTGATTTAAATCATTAGATAGATTTTGCAAAAATGGTGTAGATTTTTTGTTTGCAGGGCTTACACTCTCAAATGCCAAAATCAAACTAAGCACACCAAAAAATCCCGCTCCTATTCTAAGTTTGATAAAACTTTTTTTAGATTTTGTAGAAACATATAAAAATCCTTTTATGTCATTTCTAAATAACGCCATCGCTATCAAAGCCACACCCACAATGATAAGCAAAAAATCCCAATCTAAAACACCAAAAAAACTATACGCAAAAAAGCTCTGCGGGACTAACCAATCAAACCCAAAAGGGTGGATATATCCTAAAATCATAATGCTAAAAATCCTAAAAACAATATGCTGAAAATATAGCAAAGCCCAAAAAATCGCACCGATAATGCACCCAATCCCAAGCCACACAAATGGTATCAAAAACGGAAATGGCGAATATCGAAACGACAGGGCTATCCAATACAAAAGCAAAAGCCCCACAAAAAATCCAAAATAAAATCTAATCCTTGCGGGGCAAAACAAATAGCTAGCCACACTTATAAGCCCAAACACACTAAGCAAGGCACAAAAAAACATATTTGCCCAAATGCTAGAGGCTTCGCTAAAACCACCAAAGCCCTCTATGATAAAAACAAACGCATATAGCCACGCGCTAAAACATAGCCCAAAAACAAGCCCATAGCCATTTAATCTAGCGAAATTTTTCCATTGCTTTTTATCAAATCGCCATAAGGAGCGTAAAGACAACGATGGAATATGTGAAATAAAATCTTGTTTTTTGGATAGAAAATCTGCGATGGTGTTTCTATAACTACGCAGGATTTTGATTGGAGAGGTTTTTTTGTTGTGAGTTTTTTTCAAAGAATTGCCTTATCTTTTTTTTGTCTTTTTTATGTATTTTTAGGTTTTTTAAGTGAAATTAGGCTAGAATAATAGCCTTTTTTGCTAAATTTCAACACAAAATCTTACCAAATCCAAAAATGAGTGTGAAAGATGAATTATATTGATGCAGGCTTGCTTGTTGTTATTGTCATATTTGGTTTTCGTGGCTTTGCAAATGGATTTATCGCTGAAGTGTGTAGCTTAGCTGGGATTCTCATAGGCGTGTATTTGGGTTCTATGTTTGCTATCCCTGTGGGCGAAGTGCTAACCCAAATCCACGATTTTAATAGTAAATCTTTGCATACTATGCTTGGATTTTTGTGTGTGCTTGGGATTAGCTGGATATTTTTTATGCTGATTTCTTATGTGCTATCAAAGCAATTTACTTTTTTGGGGCTAGGATTTGTCAATAAATCTTTAGGATTTGTTTTTTCTTGTGCGAAAATCTTTTTTGTATTTAGCGTGTGTGCTTACGCGCTATCCAAAGTCAATTTTATCGAAGAAAATGTCGGCAAAGTCGCAAGAGAGCAAAGCCAAATATATGTAAGTATGCTAAAGGTTGCGCAATTTATTATCCATTTCCCCGAAAAACACGACATACCACAAATGCCCGAACTCCCACAAGATATAAAAAATATGCAAAAAAACATAAAAGGCAAAAAGTAGATTTTGCAAATTAAGGTTTTTGCAAGTGTGGTTTTTGCAAACGGATAGCGTGATATATTTGGTTTTGTAAAAAGTATTTTGTTGAGAAAGGATTTTGCTTCAAAATGGCGGATTTTAGGATTTTTGCAAATTGTTGTGTTGCGTTTGCAAAAATCATAAAATCTAACAAAATAAAAGAGAGAAAAAATGTTTGAAAACACTTACATAAAACAGCGAATCACAAAAGCACAGGCACTAAGAGAAAAAAATCTAAATCCATACACAAATGGCATAAAGCGCACGATAAATAATGCAGATTTTTTGCAAAAATATGAATATCTAAAAGCACAAAGCGCAGATTCTAGCGATAGCACAAAATCTGCGGACATCGCAAGCACCACACAGCAACCAAACGAAACAATAGTTGGGCGAGTGCGATTTATAAGGCTGATGGGCAAAGCCTGCTTTATCAAAATCCAAGATGAAAGCGCGATTTTGCAGGGGTATTTATCGCTAAATGATTTGGGAGAGCAATCCTTTGAAGTGGTAAAAAAACTACTTGAAGTGGGCGATATAGTCGCTGTTAGCGGGTTTGGCTTTGTAACAAAAAGTGGCGAGCTAAGTATCCACGCAAAAGATTTTAGGATTTTGACTAAGGCGATTGTGCCATTGCCTGAGAAATTTCACGGGCTAACTGATGTCGAGCTTCGCTATCGTCAAAGATATGTGGATTTAATCGTAAATAGCGAGGTTAGAGAGGTTTTTAGGCTTCGTAGCAAAATCGTTAGCCTTGTGCGGAAATTTTTTGAGGAAAAGGGGTTTTTGGAAGTAGAAACGCCAATGCTCCACCCAATCCCCGGCGGTGCAAATGCAAAGCCTTTTATCACGCATCATAACGCATTAGGCGTAGATAGGTATCTAAGAATCGCGCCTGAATTGTATTTAAAGCGACTGATTGTGGGTGGGTTTGAAGCGGTTTTTGAGCTAAATCGCAACTTTCGCAATGAGGGAATGGACCATAGCCACAACCCAGAATTTAGTATGATTGAGTTTTATTGGGCGTATCATACTTATGAGGATTTGATTGCGCTGACAAAGGAATTTTTTGATTATTTGTTGCAAAATCTAGGAATGGATAAAAAAGTGCCTTTTTTAGATTCTAGCGAGAATGCGATAGATTTTGGTAATTGGCAGATTTTGACTTATGAGGAAAGCTTAGAGCAGATTGGCAAGATTCCGCGTGAAGTTTTTGAAAATGAGGCAAAATTAAACGCATATCTTATAGATAAAGGCGTAAAGCTAGAATCAAATATGAGCTATGGCAAGCTACTTGATAGTGCTTTTAGTGAATTTGTAGAATCTAATCTTATAAATCCTACTTTTATCACGCAATATCCTATTGATATTAGCCCGCTTGCTAGGCGAAATGACGCAGATTCTAGCAAGGCGGATAGATTTGAGCTATTTATCGGTGGCAAAGAGATTGCAAATGGGTTTAGCGAGCTAAATGACCCGCTAGACCAGCTAGAGAGATTTAAAGCACAAGTGGCGCAAAAAGAAAAAGGCGATGAGGAAGCGCAGTATATGGACGAGGATTTTGTGTGGGCGTTGGGCTATGGTATGCCACCCACTGCGGGGCAGGGCATAGGGATTGATAGGCTTGTGATGCTTCTTACCAATTCAAAAACTATCAAAGATGTATTGTTATTCCCCGCGATGAAGCCCATAAAAGAGGATTTTACAATGCTATCTAATGATATAAACCAAGCGCAAAACTAAACCAAATCAAACAACATAAAAGGATAAAAATATCGCTAAAGTCAAATAAATATTAACCAAAAATCTAACAAAAAATGGGAAAATGTCGATTTGTAGCACAAAGTTTTTGTAAATAAATACAGCCTAGACAAACCCCAAAATCACCCAAAACAAAGAATCTTAAACAAAATCTAAAACACAAATCTAAGGAGAGAAAATGCCTTACTACCTAGAATCTGCCGACAAAGAAATCTACGAACTTTTGCAAAAAGAACTTACACGACAAAATCAACACTTAGAAATGATAGCAAGCGAGAATTATACTTTTCCAGCTGTTATGGAGGCATTAGGCAGTGTGCTTACCAATAAATACGCGGAGGGATACCCAAATAAGCGATATTATGGTGGCTGTGAGTTTGTCGATGAAATCGAATCTATCGCCATTGAGCGAGCAAAAAAACTTTTTGGCTGTGAATATGCAAATGTCCAGCCACACTCAGGCTCACAAGCAAATGGCGCGGTTTATAACGCGCTTTTAAAACCCTATGATAAGATTTTGGGAATGGATTTAAGCCACGGCGGACATCTAACACACGGCGCAAAGGTAAGCTCTTCTGGGCAGATTTATCATAGTTTTTCTTATGGTGTGGAGCTAGATGGGAGAATCAACTATGATAAACTAGAACATATCGCAAAATCTGTCAAGCCAAATATTATTGTGGCTGGATTTTCGGCATATACAAGAGAGCTAGATTTTGCTAGATTTAGGCAAATCGCAGATGAAGTAGGCGCAATCCTTATGGCAGATATTGCGCACATAGCGGGGCTTGTAGTCGCAGGGGAAAATGCCAATCCATTTCCACATTGCGATGTGGTTACCTCTACCACGCACAAGACTTTGAGGGGACCTCGCGGAGGACTCATTCTCACAAACAACGAAGAAATCGCTACCAAAATCAACAAAAGCATTTTCCCCGGGATACAAGGGGGACCGCTTATGAATGTCATCGCTGCTAAAGCAATCGGTTTTAGCGAAAATCTAAAGCCACAATGGAAGGCGTATGCTAAGCAAGTTAAGGCAAATATTTCTAAAATGGCAGAAGTGTTAATAAATAGGGGGTATGATTTGGTTAGCCAAGGAAGCGATAATCATCTTATTTTGATGAGCTTTTTGACAAAGGATTTTAGCGGTAAAGATGCGGATTTAGCACTAGGTAGGGCTGGAATCACGGTAAATAAAAACACCGTTCCCGGAGAGAAACGAAGCCCGTTTGTAACAAGTGGTATTCGCATAGGCTCTCCCGCACTTACAGCACGAGGTATGAAAGAAGTGGAGTTTGAATGGATAGCAGGCAAAATCGCAGATATTTTAGACAATATCACAGATGAGAATCTCCAAAAAGCAATTTTAGCAGAGGTAAAAGAGCTAAGCTCGCGTTTTGTGGTGTATGACAGGGCGATATTTTAGGTTTGACAAGGATAGGCAATGGCAATGACAGAAATGGATTTAAAACTGATTAAGGTTCATACAGCGTGTTATTATAAAAAAATCGCTGGGCTAGGGCAAAAGATTCATTATAGTGGCAGACTTTTGTTTGATAAATTTGAAAAAGTGGATTCTACGCTTACAAGTCAGCTTATAAAAGATCATTTTTCTCATAAGTTAATCGTTGCCCATAGTCTTATTTTGCCCGGTGATAAGGTAGAAAATATCGTATTTGACTACAATGGACGCGACCCTGAGCGTTTTTATCACAAAGCACAGCTTCTTTTCCGCGAAGAAGGATTTATCAATTTCACTGCTTATAGCACCAAAACCCCCGGACATTTGCATCTCTATATACACAAAGGACATACTTCGCTTGCAGAGGGACAGACGCTTGCTAAAATGCTATCTCTAAAACTCGGGCAAAAAACTCCATTAGAATGGCGCGTGTTTCCTAATAATGATTTACCAAAAGAATTTAATATTCTATCGTTGCCTTATGAGGTGTATGCAAAAGAGCGCGGGGCTTCTTGGGCGAAACATTTATAAAATCCATAAACGCTAGCAAGAAGCAATAATGCAAAGGAGCAAAAAATGATGGACGACAGAAATGAGCTAAGTGAGATATTGCTTGGCAATACACGGCAGAAGTCCTCTAGCGGTAAAAAAAGCATAATTATCGTGCTTATGGCAGTGGCTGTCATCGTGGTGGTGGCGTTTGCTATGTGGAAATTTTTGGGGGCAAATGAGGAAAAAATATCAAAATCAAATGACGGCACGATAGATAAAAGTATCGCCACGCCATTTGAGAATGATTTTGGCAACTTAGGTGGAATAGATTTTGATACAAATGCGATTGATGACTCTTTGCTAAAAGGCTTAGAGGGCATACAAAATCCACAAGATACGCCAAAACCAGAGGAAGCAGAAACTTCTAGCCTTGATATGATAATAAACAGACTAACAGGTGGCGGGCAATCCCAACCACAACAGCCCGCACAACAATCCGCACAACCATCAACCCAACAGCCCGCACCACAGCAAATCCCTCAAGCCCAACGACAAGCACTAGCCCAACAACCTACCACAAAACCACAGCCCACTGCCCAGCAACCTACCCAACCCTCGCCACCAACACAAAATCTGCGCCCACAAGGTAGCACGCTAGGTGCAAATGGCAGTGCGCCTACGACAGGATTTTATTGGCAGTTGGGTTCTTTTAGCAAAGAGCCAAAAGCAGAATTTGTAGCTCTTGTCAAAAAATATTCCTATCGCGTCCAAAAAATCACTAACAAAAATGGATTAACCACTACTCGTTATCTATTAGGACCATATCCTAGTGAGGCGCAAGCACCATCTAGAGAGGATGTCCAAAAAATCTTTAGCGAGAGTCCTATACGCGTTTTTATTCCCTAGCCCCTTATATGACCCTTTCATCTAGCGGTCAAGGATACTACCCTTTCTAGGTAGTTACGAAAGTTCGAATCTTTCAAGGGTCGCCATTTTTTCTTGCAAAATCTTTTATCATCTTAAAAACCTTATCTCAATAAAATCCACATTTTTAACAAAACCTAAAATACGATTCTACAAAATCGCCATAACCTACAATCAAGCCCTAAAACAAGATTTTACTTAAGTATCATACTACACAATCAGCATTCTTAAAAAACCTAAAATCTATAAACATACCCAAACATTAGACTGTGGTTTGAAATATTTGATAAATATAGCAAATTAGAGATTCTAAACGCGCTGAAAGTATCGCTATTTTTTAGCTTGGATTCTGCCTTGTCGCTATATGTGTGGTATTTGTATGACAAAGATATTTGATGAGTGGATTTGTAAGCGTAGTAAAATCCTAGTCCTGTGCTATATGCTATTTTGGTATGTGTTTCAAAGTTGAGCGCGTTTTTTGCCTCTCTAGATTCTGTAAAATTATTTGCTAAACACGATTCTGGCAAACAGAGATTTTGTTTTTCGCTAGCCCATTTATATTGCCTTGTGCTTTGATATTTGTAGCGCATTTTGGGGAAATATGTGCTTGCCCAAATCCCTGCTATATCTAGGCTAAGCCCGTAAGAATGCTTGCCTAATGTATAAAAATCCCAAACATAGCTTATTTCTACCCCGTATTGCAACGCGCTAGAATCTATATTTATGACATATTCATAGTTGCCCTCATAATCGTAGTTTGTAGAGATTTGCTTACCATTTTCATCATAGTAGCCACCTGTGCCATTTGCCACTTTGCCGACATCTCTTCCCTGTGTTTTTAACATTTCATTAGAATAGCTAGAAGTGCCTATAAAACCACTAAAGCGCAATCCCATAGAGCGCGAAAAATACCATAAATAGCCAAAAGATAGGTTTAATGGCAAAGTAGCGTAGGTTTTATCACTTAGGAGGTTTTGATGATTTTGTGAGATTTTTGTATTTGCTAATCCAAATCCTAGCTCAAACCCTATAAATCCACCGCTTTTTTGGTGTGCTTGCTTATGTTGATTTTGCGCTAGATTTTGTCTAGCGTTTGTTATGCTAGATTTTGTGGAGTTACTCTCTCTCTCTCTCTCTCTCTCATTTTGGTTAGCAAGCGCAAATCCGCTAGTAAATAAAAACAATACCATACTAAAAATAGCTGTATTTGATAAGGCATTTTTATAGATTCTCATACCAATAATTCTCCATATTTTTTCTAGTGCTGGTTTTTGATAAAAAAGCGATTTTAAGCATTAAAATTTGATTTTATAAAAAAAAGAAGATTTGAAAAGTAAGTAAAATCAAAGAGTTAAAAAAGATAAAAAAGTATGGTGCGGAAGAGAGGACTTGAACCTCCATGCCTTGCGGCGCTAGATCCTAAGTCTAGTGCGTCTGCCAATTTCGCCACTTCCGCGTTGAAATAAAACTGCCATTCTATCTAAAGAATGTTTAAAAAATCCTAAAGCCTAGCCTAAATCAACATAAAATGCAAAAAAATCAACATTTCACATTCGTTTGCGCAAATGAGATTCTAGCATACCAAAAGCAAGCGAGAGTGGCAAAAGCACCACCAAATACGCACATATTAGCATACATAACGCCTCATAAGTCTTGCCATAAATATCGATTATATCTTTTGCATTATACAGCACATCAGCTAGGGCTAAAATCCCAACGACTGAAGTTTCTTTGATTAGAAAAATCACATTTGCGCTTAGTGCGGGCATAGCCACGCTTAAGCCTTGAGGCAGGACAATAAAGCGGATAATTTGTGCTTTGTTTAGCCCTAGAGAGCGTGCGGAGTAAATCTGCGAAGTGCTAATGCTAAGAAATCCCGCCCGAAATGCCTCGCACATATATCCACCGCCCAAAAACGCTAGCCCGATAACCGCGCAACTAAAAGCCTCTAGCTTTATGCCAATCTTTGGCAGGGCAAAGTAGAGAAAAAATAGTTGAATAAGTAATGGCGTGTTTCGCGCTATTTCGACATAGATTTTGACTAGCATCTCTAGGTTTTTTATAGGGGCAAAGAAGTTTTGTTTTTTGCTAGATTTTGTAGGATTTTCTAGCCTTGCTCTTTGGTGTTCACTTAGGATTATCGCGCAAAAAAGCCCGATAAAAATCGATAATAAAATCCCAAAAATTGAGATTTGCAATGTCAAGCTAAGCCCTTTTTTGACTAAGTCTAAATGGCTAAACATAAAATCAAAATCTAGCATTTTTTGCCTTTATTTTTTGCGTTTTGTTTATGGGTTTTTGCAACTAAATTTTGCCTTAAATATGCAAAAATATCAAAATCTAATTGTTTTTGACTCTAATCTTTTTTAGCAATGATTGTCCCAAAATTTACCCATTTAAATAGCACTTCAATATTTTCTAGCCTAAATCCCGCTTCACACAAAAGCGCGATATTTTCTTGCAAACTATAAGGCACAAGCACATTTTCTAACGCCTCTCTTTTGGCATTTATCTCATTTTTGGTGTAGCCATTTTTTGCCTTGTAGCTGTGATAATATTCTATCATCTGCGCTTCAAGCGCGGGATTTTGGCTTGTCATTTTTTCGCTCAAAATCAAAATCCCGCCAGATTCTAGCGCGTCATAGATTTTGGATAAAAAATCTACCCTCTTTGGTGGGCGGATAAATTGCAAAGTATAATTTGTGATAAAGCACCGCGCTTTTTGATATTCTATCTTTGTGCAATCCGCGCAGACAAAGCAGATTTTCGCACCATAAGCCCTAGCTTTTAATGTCGCATTTTCTATCATCGCGCTAGAGCTATCTATACCGATAAGTTCGGCATTTGTGCGGGCAAAAAGCCCCAAAAGCATATTGCCCGTTGAGCAACCAATATCATAGATTCTAGGCAGATTTTTGCTAGATTTTGTAGCTTTGAGTGATTTGCTAGATTTTGGCAGATTTTGGATTATAAAATCTATGCAAAGTTTAAGATTATCTTTGTAGTAAGGGATAGAACGCTCTAGCATATCATCAAACACGCTAGCCACGCGTTTATCAAAGCAGAATTTTTCTTTTTTTTGTCTATTTTTTTTGTGTTTGGAAGTGTTGTTTTTTGTGCGAAAGATTTTATCTTTTTTGTTTGTGATTTTATGTTTTGTTTTGTTAGCATTTTTGCTTGACATTTAGATTCTCTTTTGGTGGATTTTGTGGTTTTATAGCATTTGATAAGTGTAGTAAATGATAAGTTTTGCGTGCATTATAGCGAGATTTGACAATATAAAAAAGTATTTGGGTATAATCATTTTTTCGTTTTTTTTTACAGATTTTAGACATAAGGAGTTTTGTCAAATGAAATTTATGGCAAATTTTAAGTGCAATCATACGCCAAGCTCTGCATACTGCTATGTGAGGGAATTTGAAGCATATAATCTTTTTAAAAATATAGATTCTAAAACTTTTTGGCAGCAAAATGAAGTGGTGGTTTTTCCGCCATTTGTCGCTTTGCAAAGTGCTAGCGATAATGCAAAACGCATAAAAATCGGTGCGCAAAATGCCTACCCTGCAAAAAATGGCGCATATAGTGGCGAGATAGGAGCGCAAATGCTAGAATCTATGGGCATAAAAACCTTGCTTATTGGGCATAGCGAGCGTAGAAATATATTGGGAGAATCACAAGTTTTTTGCGCAAAAAAAGTGCGATATTTTTTGGAAAATGGCTATGAAGTTGTGTATTGCATAGGGGAAAATCTGCATACAAGAAAAAAGGGCAAGCAGGCTTTAGAAGCGTTTTTGTATTTGCAATTTAGCGGGCTAGAATCCATTTTAGATTCTAGCTTAGAATCTAAATTTTGCGTGGCGTATGAGCCTATTTGGGCGATTGGCACGGGGGTTAGCGCAGATGAAAAAGACATAGAAAGCGTGCATAATTTTTTGCGCTCCATCACAAAAGCACCTCTGCTTTATGGTGGTAGCGTAAATGCTAACAATGCTAAGGCAATTAGCAAAATCCCAAATGTAGATGGCGTGCTTGTGGGTAGCGCAGCACTTAGCCCAAATGGGCTAAAAGACATTATTGAAGCGTGCATTAGCTAGCATTATTAGCAAAATCTTGTGCTAAAGAAGCGCAAAATCGACTTAAAAATCCCTTAAACAACCCCCATTAAAACGGCACACAAATATAAATAAAAGGAGCAAAAATGGCAGATTCTAACCCAAAAATAGCCCAAATCAAACTAAGTCAAATCAAAGATAAAATAGGCATAACAAATGATATTAAAAAAGATTTTGTTATCCAAGCGCTAACCCCGCTTGAGTTTGGCAATGAAGGCGATATAAGCTACATTGATAAGCCAAAATATCTCCCATCTCTTGCCACTTCAAAGGTAAGCGCGGTGCTTTTGCGTGAAGAGTTTGTCTCCCAAGTGCCTAGCCACATAGAGCCTTTAATCGTGCAAAACCCTCATCTAGCATTCGCGCTTTTATCACATTTTTTCACGCAAAGCGAATTTTGCGAGGATTCACTAAAATCTAGCCAAGAGCAACATTTACAAAAAATAAATAAAATCCACTCAAGCGTGAAAATAATGCAAGGAGCATATATCGGGCAAAATGTAGAAATAGGGCAGGGCAGTATCATAATGAGCGGTGCGGTGCTAAGTGATAATGTCTGCATCGGCAAAAACTGCAAAATCTATCCAAATGTCGTAATATATCGACAAAGCAAAATCGCTGATAATGTCAATATCCACGCAAATGCCGTCATCGGTAGCGATGGGTTTGGTTATGCACATACTGCGCAAGGCGAACATATCAAAATCGAGCATAATGGAATCGTAGAGATAGAATCAAATGTCGAAATCGGAGCGGGAAGCACGATAGATAGGGCAGTTTTTGGCAAGACGCTAATCAAACAAGGCACAAAAATCGATAACCTCGTGCAAATCGGGCATAACTGCGTAATCGGCGAGCATAGCCTGCTAGTCTCACAAGTAGGCTTAGCAGGTAGCACCACCACAGGACGCAATGTCGTAATGGGTGGGCAAGCTGGCACAGGAGGGCATATCCATATCGGCGATTTTGTCCAAATCGCAGGGAGAGGCGCGGTTGGCAAAAATCTACCGCCAAACACCAAATGGGGCGGACACCCGTTAATGGAACTTGATGCGTGGATGAAGTTTTTTGTAACGCTTCGCAAGATTGTCAAAAAAAGCGAAAAAGCATAAGATTTTACAAATGCAAATGCGATAAATCTAAATCAAACAAAAATCCAAAAAACAAAATAAATAAACGAGCAGTATGGTGAAAAAGATTTTGACAAGAAAGATTTTGTATATTTGCATATCTCTTTGTTTGCTACTTAGCACCATAGAAGCAAAATCTAATTCGCTAACATTATTTATCATCGGTGATACGCTACTGCATAAGTCTGTGTATGAGGACGCACAAACGCAATATGGTGGCTATGATTTTATGCCAATGTTTAGCCTAATCGCTCCTATAAGCAAAAAATATGACTTAGCGTTTTATAATCAAGAGAGTATCTTAGGCGGTGTTGAGCTAGGGCTTAGTAGTTATCCTAGGTTTAATTCCCCCAAAGATTTTGGAGAAACGATGCTAAAACTAGGGTTTAACCTCATAAGTTTAGCGAACAATCACACGCTAGATAAAGGCGAAGAGGGCGTGCATTCGATGCTTAGATTTTGGCGCAAAAAAGAAGCTAAAAATAGCGAAATCTACTCCACAGGGAGCTTTGAGAGCGCAAATGCAAAAGATAAAATCCAACAAAAAATCTTGCAAAAAAATGGCATAAGCTATGCGATGCTTGCCTATACTTATGGCACAAATGGAATCCCGCTCCCGCAGGGCAAAGAATACCTTGTAAATATCTATACCAAAGAAATGCTAAAAAATGATATTGAAGCCATTAGACATAAGGTTGATTTGCTGATAGTATCCATTCATTGGGGTGTAGAATACACACATAAGCCTACAAATGAGCAAAGAGAAATCGCACATTTTTTGGCTAATTTGGGAGTGGATATTGTCATAGGCAACCACCCTCACGCTATACAGCCTATTGAGCGCATAGGCAATACGCTTATTTTTTACGCGCTTGGCAATTTTTTGTCAGGGCAAGTTGGGCTACAAAAGCGCGTAGGGCTTATGGCTTGCGTGCAAATCGATAAAATCCAAAACGCGAGAGAAAGCACACAAGAATCTACAAATATTTTTTCTATCTTTTCTAGCCCAAAATCTACGATAATGCAAAAAACTATGCGAGAATCTAGCCAAAATTCCATACGAGAATCTCGCTTTTATAAACGATTCCCAAAAAAAGTGAAAATAAAAAATGTGAAAGCGGACTTGGTATATACTTATTATGAGCAAAATCCTAATAATTCGCCCAATTCGCCTAAAATGAGTGGATTTAAAATCTATCCTTTTTTGCTATTAAATGATGAATTATTGCCAAATTATCAACAGATTTATGAGCAATATTTGCAAATCATAAAGCAAGATTGGATAACTATCGGATTATAAACGCGGGCTATAAACAAGGCTTTGACAACAATACAAAATCTAACAAATCAAAAGCTAAGAATGGAAAATCTAAGTCAAAAACTTCTATCCCTGCCAAATACAGCAGGCGTGTATCAATACATAGATTCTAGTGGCAGGGTGCTATATATTGGCAAGGCAAAAAGCCTAAAAAAGCGCGTAAAAAGCTATTTTTCGCTTGCCCAAACCCTGCAAAGCAACACCCCAATCCCAAATCCAAAAGTATCCCTACGAATAGCCTCTATGGTGCGACAAGTGGCAAATATCGAAATCTTGCTTGTAAATAGCGAGCAAGACGCGCTGATTTTGGAAAACTCACTGATAAAACAGCTAAAACCAAAATATAATGTTTTGTTGCGCGATGATAAAACTTATCCTTATATCGCGTTTGATTTTGGGCTAGATTTCCCAATGCCTACGATAACTCGCAACATAAACCAAACAAAATCTACTACCAAAAACACAAGCTATTTTGGACCTTTCACAAGCGGGGCAAAAGAAATCATAAACTCGCTTTTAGAGTTATATCCGCTCGTGCAAAAATCTTCGTGCGTGAGAGAAAAAAAGGCTTGTTTGTTTTATCAAATAGGGCGGTGTAGTGCGCCCTGTGAGGGCAAAATCTCTAAAGAATCTTACGCAAATATCATAGATGACACCATATCTTTGCTAAAATCCCCGCATAAACTGCTAGCAAAACTAAAAGAAAAAATGCTTAGCTTAGCGGAATCTAGGCGATATGAGGAAGCGGGGGTTTATAGAGATAGAATCAAAAAATTGCAAAATTTGCAGAGTTTTTCGGCACTTGATTTGGCAAAAGATGTGAATGTGGATGTGTTGTATCTTTATATGGATTCTTTTAGTGAGGGCAATTCGTCTTTGGGTAGTCATTGCAGAGATTTTGTAGATTTTGAGGGTTCGCAGGCGACACAGCCTAGCTCACCCCCAAAATCTACAAAAAACTCCACAAGCACCACCGCACCCAACGGGTTGCGAGCAAAGCGAAGCAAAAATACTAGAATTGTGGTAGAAAATGGTGGCAGTGATTGCCTTATTGCGAGCGAGCAGGGCAAGCGTGGCAATCCACAAAAAACAGACAACATAAATTCCCCCTCCCCAAATTGTCAAAATGTGGCGGGGGGGACTATAAATGATAAAAAAAATTCCCCCTCCCTTGCGGAGGGGGCTAGGGGGAGGGTAAAATCTAGCGATAATCCGTCATTGCTAGGCTTGCCAAAGGCAAGTCGTGGCAATCCACAAACAAAAATTTTTCATATTGATGGAGCGCAAAAAAACGAAGTATCTAAATCACAGCTTAAAAATAGAGATATTTTGCTAACGCTCAATATGACAAATAACGCACAATGCGCAAAATCCGACAAAAATGGCGCGAAAATAGATTGCCACGCCCAACAAGTTAGGCTCGCAATGACGGAGTTGGCGAATGATTGCTACGAATTTGCAATTTTTGACAAAAACGCAAATTTTCACAATGATGACATAAAACATACTACAAAACCTTGCAACAACGCCAATCAAAATCCACAAACACAAAAAGCCATCTTGCTATCGCTTTTTGTCCGTGGTGGCAAAATCATATCCATTCAGCACGAGATTATTTCGCTAAATCAATCCCAAATTGCCCAAAATCAGCCAAAAGAATCCCAAAGCGAAATCTATGCTCAAATCTACACGCAAGCGATTCTAAATCAATATTCAAGCAAATTGCCAATCATTCCTAGTGAGATTTTATTGCCAAGCATAGAGGGTTTGCCTTGCGAAGTTTTGAGTGATTTTCTCTACTCCACGCAAGGACGCAAAATCGCTATAAATGCGCCACAAATAGGCACAAAGGCAAAAATCCTATCTCTTGCTAAGCAAAATGCCAAAGAGATTTTAGGCTTGCATTGCGCCAAGCTAGATAAAGAAAACGCGCTTTTAGAGCGACTAGCTTTAAACCTAGAGCTAGAATCTAGCCCAAGCAGAATCGAAGTCTTTGACACGAGTCATCATAGTGGCAAAGACTGCGTGGGCGCGATGATAGTGTATGAAAATGGCGAATTTGTCAAATCCGCATATCGCCGATACAAGCTAAGTGGAAGCGATGAATACAGCCAAATGCGCGAAATGCTAGTCCGCAGGGCAAAAGATTTTGCTAGCACCCCGCCACCAAATCTATGGCTAATCGATGGTGGCAAGCCACAAATCGCCCTTGCAAAAGAGGTGCTAGAATCTTGCGGATTAAATGGCGCAATCGACATTGTAGGCATCGCCAAACAAAAGCGTCTTAGTAGCCTAAGCAATGTGGATTTTGCACCAAGCAGCCAAACAGATTTTGTAGATTTTGCAAAATCTACAAACAAAACAGCCACAAAAAGCATACAAAATCTAACCCTAAAATCAAAATCTAGTAAGTATGCCAATCGCGCAAAAGGAGCTGCAAGCGACATACTTTACACGCTATCAAACACTTTTGCATTTAGCCCAAGCGATGAGAAATTACAATTTTTGCAAAAACTACGCGATGAAGCACACCGCTTTGCCATAACATTTCATAGAGAAAAAAAGAAAACTAGTGCGCTAGAAGCTAACGCACTAAAAAAGCGAAATCTAAGCCAAGCCCAAATTAAGCGATTATTATCGCTTGTAGGGAGTTTTAAGGACATACAAAATCTAAGCGATGAGGAAATAAAAAATCTACTAAAATCCAAACGCACAGCCCAAAAAAGCGACTAACATCGCATAGCAACTTATCAAATATCTTAAATAGGCATTTTTTTATTATTTAGATTTTCATTTTACAATGTCGTATTTTTGTGATTTTGGTATTTTGTTTGCTAGCTAAAAATATTAAAATCTTGCATAAAACAAACTTTTATAGCAAAATCCAAAAAAAAAGTAAAATCCAAAAAAGCAAAATTTAAGGAGAATCCAAATGCAAATCAAATCTCACGCGTTAGCCCCTCACAAATCACGCATTTTAGACAAAGCAAAATCTATCAAAATAGCTAGTCTTATGCTAGCCACTAGCATAGCCTGCTTTAGCACACTCCAAGCCTACGCTATCCAAAACGCTCCCAAAGCCACCAAACGCGCAAACCCTATGAATGAGCGCAACACCGTTTATTCTTATCACGATGCTATCGTCAAAGCCACTAAGGCTGTGGTAAATATTTCCACGCAAAAAAAAGTTTCAAACAATATTATGAACCCGATGTTTAATGACCCATTTTTTCAGCAATTTTTTGGGGATATGTATAGTCAAATCCCAAAAGACAGGGTAGAGCGCTCACTTGGCAGTGGCGTTATCATCTCTCACGATGGCTATATCATCACCAACAACCATGTAATCGATGGCGCAGATAAAATCATCGTAACGATTCCAAATGATACGCGAGAATACACCGCTAGCCTTGTTGGCACGGACAAAGACGGCGATATTGCTGTGATTCGCATTAGCAAAAATAATCTGCCATTTGTCCCATTTGCTGATAGTAATGATGTCGCGGTGGGCGATGTGGTATTTGCCATTGGCAATCCTTTTGGCGTGGGCGAGACTGTAACGCAAGGAATCGTATCTGCGACTAATAAAAATATCCAAATCAATGCGTATGAAAACTTTATCCAAACAGATGCTTCGATAAATCCGGGCAATTCAGGCGGGGCGTTGATTGATTCTCGTGGGGCGTTGATAGGAATGAATACCGCTATATTATCACGCACAGGAGGTAATCACGGCGTAGGATTTGCAATCCCTGCAAATATGGTAAAAGAAGTGGCAAATTCACTTGTCAAAGAGGGTAGAATCCAGCGTGGCTACATAGGCGTAGGCACGCAAGATATAGGCGAAAATCTACGCTCAAACTATGGCAATGCGCAAGGCGCAGTAGTCATCTCTATCGATCCAAAATCCCCAGCTAGAAAAGCAGGGCTACTTGTGTGGGATTTGATAACTGCGGTAAATGGCAAGCCTGTGAAAGATTCTGCGAGTTTGCGAAATCTAATCGGTGCGCTTAAACCAAATGAAAAAGCTACGCTAAGCATTATCCGCGATGGCAAGCCTCAAACTATCACGCTAACCCTAGCCCTGCGCAAAGACGGCAGTGCAAATGAAAGCGCACCTGTAAATATCCCAGAATCTAGCGATGAAAAAAGCGCGCTAAAAGGTATGCGCGTAGAGCCTCTCACTACACAAATCCGCCAGCGATACAGAATCCCAGAGGATATAAAAGGTGTGATTGTTACAAATATCACGCCAAATTCTCCCGCGCAAGATGCAGGATTTTCGCAAGGGGATATTATCTCTCAAGTAGAGGACATTGCTATAAAAGATACAGCGGATTTTGCTCGTGCGCTAAATAAATACAGAGGCAAAAATAAGCGATTTTTGGTATATTCAAATGAAGGCGCACGCACGATAGTGGCAAAATAGAAAGATTATTAAAATTGCTAGATTTTGGCATTGATGATGATATTTGCAAACTTTAAGGACAAGAATGCCTAGCAAAAATCACAAAAACGAATCCACTTCCCAAATCATTAGCATTGAAGGCACGGTCATTGCAAGCATTTTGTTTGACAATGACGCATTTATCGAAATCGCAGATGTGCTAAGCGGTAATGATTTTTTGCACCCCTCTCATCGCAAAATCTTTGATACTTGCAAGATTTTGCATTCTCAAGGCATTCCTATCACGCCAGATTTTGTCCTCACAAGATTGCAGGGGGAGCATTTTGTCTCTCAAGCAGAATTTAGCGAGATTATCGCTACTTCGCCGATTGCCAATATTCAAGGCTATATAAATGAAATCAAAGATGCTTCCATCAAGCGACAGCTAAATAAATTTGCTATGTTTATCGCGGGCAAGACAAGCCAAAGCGCGCTAAAAGGGATTGATATTTTAGATGAGATAGAGAGGGGAATCTATGAGATTTCCGCGCAAGGCACAGACACGGCGTTTAGACATAGCAAAGAAATAGTCGCTAGCACGCTAGATATGATAAAAGAGCGCAAAGAGAGAGGAAACTCTGTGCTTGTGGGGCTAAATACGGGATTTTCAAGGCTAAATCACTTCACGGCGGGGTTTAAAAAAGGCGAACTAATCGTGCTAGGTGCTAGACCATCTATGGGAAAAACCGCGCTTTGCTTATCGTTTGTGCTAAGTGTGCTAAATAGTGGCAAAGGAGCTGCAATATTTAGCCTAGAAATGCCCGCAGAACAGCTAATGTTTAGAATATTTGCTTCTCGTGCAAATATCGCTTTGCAAGATTTGATTATTTGCAAAATGAATGATAATGAGATGAGTGATTTTACCCGCGTAGCCCAAGACATAGCGCAAAAACCGCTATATATCGATGATAGTAGTGACTTAAGCATAGCCCAGCTTCGCTCAAAATTACGAAAACTAAAAAGCCAAGATAGTAGCGTAGAATTTGCCGTGATTGACTACCTCCAACTAATGCGTGGAAGTGGCACAAGAAGGGGGGAGGGCGCAAGGCAGGAGGAAATAAGCGAAATCTCACGCGGGCTAAAAACGCTCGCACGCGATTTGGAAATCCCTATTTTGGCTTTATCCCAGCTAAACCGCTCACTAGAATCGCGCGATGATAAACGCCCAATGCTATCGGATTTGCGTGAGAGTGGGGCGATAGAGCAAGATGCGGATATTATTTTGTTTTTGTATAGGGAGTTTGTCTATGCTGATAGGGCTATGCGTGCTAAAATCGCTAAGGCAAAGCAAGATGGCAAAGGCGAAGATGAAATCCGCAAACTAGAGCAAGAGCGCGATGAAAAGCGCAGAGAAAATATCATCGAAACTGCTGAAATCATCATCGCCAAAAATCGCAATGGCGAAATCGATGAAGTCAAAGTGCAGTTTAATGCGCCATTTGTGCGATTTGAAGACATCTTGCGCGAGAGGGAAATATCCTATCAACCAACCAACACAAAAATGGATTTACCCGATAATCCTAATGACATTGCTGTCGTGCCGATTTAGGATTTTGTTTTTAAGATTTTGTTTTTAAGTTTTTATTGTTTTTGCGCGTTGGCTTTTTGGCAAAATCTACGGGCAAAAACTGCTTTGTGATATGTAAGCGCAAGCAAAAACTAAAACGCTATTTGCCATACTTAGCGAGTGAAAACAAAGCAAAATATCCAATACAAAATCTAAACTCAACAATAAAGCCGTCATTGCAAGTTGGTTTTTGTCAAAACCCGCGTGAGAATGACGATTGATTTTTGTCATATTGAGGGCAAAGCCCGAAATATCTCTGTTTTTGTCATACTTAGACTTGCTATTTTTGTGATATTGAGCGTTTAGCGAAATATCTCTATTTGCGTTTTTAGATTTTCTAAAGAATTTTCGCTTTGAGATACTTCGCTACGATTAAATATGACATTATGGTATGTGGATTGCCACGCTCGTTTCACTAGCTCGCAATGACGGCAGTGGAAGTTTGCCTACAATGACATAAGTTTTCTTTGTCATACTGAGGTTTTGTAAGAAACCGAAGTAGCTAAAATCTTATTAGACTTAGATTTTTTCATTTTTGTCATTACTTGAGCGAGTAAAACGAGCGAAATATCTCAATCGCAAAACAACAAAATAGATTTTCGGCTTTTTCAAAGCCTCAATATGACAAAATTATTTATTTTTGCAATATCTAAAACAAAAACAAAAAAACCAAGAGTTGCTCCAAAGAGTTGCTCCCAAAATCTTAAATAGCACAACCACAGCACAAAGGCACTTAGACAACACGGATATTTTAGTCAAAGAATAGCTTAAACCCAAGAGAGAGAAAGTGGGTTTAATCCTATCTTTGTATTTTTGGGTTCTCAAAAACGAAAACCTAAGGAGTGAAAACATTTAAACATAAAATCTAAATGCTTTTGCCGTAGTTGTGCTATTTAAAACTTTCATTTAAACCTTTGAAATTTTGCTTCTAAAGGCTTAGGGTTTTTTGACAAAACCTATCTTAGCAGATTTTATCGTCATTGCGAGATTCTAGGCTTTTGTCAAAAAGACTAGAATCGTGGCAATTTATCGCTATAAAATGTCAAAAACACGCTTTTTGCAAAAAAACTAACAATAGATTGCCACGCGGATTTTATACAAAATCCTCTCGCAATGACTAAATGGATACTCTAATGATTGCCACGCCGTGCAAGCACGGCTCGCAATGACGGCAATGCTTGTCATACTGAGCGAACGAAGTGAGCGAAGTATCTCTATTTGCGTTTTAGATTTTCTAAAGAATTTTCGCTTTGAGATACTTCGGTTTCTTACGAAACCTCAGTATGACAACCCACCCCCTAGCCCCCTCCGCAAGGGAGGGGGAATAAGAGGTTTACAACTCCGCACGGGAGGGGGGTAAAAAGCAAAAACTTCCGCAAGGGAGGGTGGATTAAAACCCCTCCAAAAGCCCAAGCCTAAACCCTCTCTTTACAAACGCTCCAAGATTTGCCCAAAATAAGATTTACCCATCAATGTAATAAACCTTTTTCTTAGATTTCTTTTCTTTCTTTTTCTTTGACTTTTTGGATTTGGATTTTTTGCTACCCTCGACTATGGAGCGAGATACTGCGTTGCCGTCTTTATCGGTTACATAGTCGCTTCCTCCAAACCAATAGGCATATTTTAGATTCACAGTTGTTGTGATTCCATTAAACCATTCCGCCGTCCTTAAACCATTTTTTTTCTCAAAGCTAGTGGCAAAGAAAAGCCCATCATAGCCCAAACTTAGCTCGTGGTTTTTCTTTATCATCCATATCAAATCAAACGCTAGATTTCCATAGGCTTTAGGCAAATTGATATATCGCGCATTAGTGTCCTCTTGCCCTGCGAGTGTAAAACTACCTAGCTTTTGCCTATCTAGTATGTTGTATTTGATTCCAGCTTTGACATTGGTGCGGAAAGTATTGCCCCAGATAGCGTAGTGTCGCACGCTTATGCCCACTTGAGGCAAGTGCCACAGCACAGAGCCGTATTTTTCATCGCCACCGATAGGATAGAGTTTGGTGCTTTCATTTTGTTGGATAAAAGGCTTATCAAAGCGCATTTTTGTGCCATAAAATGTATCATAGCTTACGCTTACTTCAGGCGCGACATAGCTATTTCGCTTGAAGTTATAAAAAGTAACCCCACCCCTTAGCTCTGCTCCACCGCTAGCTACTAGAGGGATAGCGATTCCCTTTTCGTTAGAATCAATGGTGTTTAGCTTGCCTGCAGCTTGGAATCTAAATTGTGGCAAATCCACACTTGCGCGGATATTTGCTTTGATAAAGCCTTCCATTACCTTTGCAGTGATTGCAAAGGATTTGTAGTAGTTTAGCCCTGCTTGCAAGCCGTTGTTATAGATATTTGTCTGTGAGCCTTGCATATATGTATTTGTATCTGCAAACTCATAGCCTACATATCCGCCAAATATTCCGTTTTTGCGTAAGTTTCTTTGTATGCCTAGTATCGCACCTCCAGCAAACTCTTGCGTCTCATTTACCCCTACAAATCCATAAGTATGGCTAGCATAAGGAAGTGCAAAAAACCTCCAATCCTTGCGTCCATTATAAGGGATAAAAATCGCATCTAGTTGGTCGATAAGCTCGAAGTTATTATAGCCTTTGTCTAAATCCTGCCCCTTGCTTTGGTCTAAAGTCAGCTTAGCGATTTTTTCGCGGACTTTGTCGATTTTGCGCTCATTTTTTCGCTTTTGTTTGTTAAATTTGGAGCTACGATTAGTTAGCCTACTCATTTCGTATTGCAAAAGTCGCAAATCCACTTCTTGATTATAGTATCTATCGCTATGGAAAGTCTTTGTCGTCATCGTATCTAAGATATTTTGCGTGGTGGCGTTTCGGCGTAGATTTCCCATTATGATAGCTCTATATACATCGGCGATATACGCATCTCCACCATCTGGCTCTAGACGAAAGCTTGTGTTATCGCTATTAAATATCAGCTTTGTGCCTCTACCACTTCTATCCTCTGCATCTAGGGCGATATGTTGCTTTCTTAGAGAAGTTCCTATGGCAGTAGTGCCTGATACGACTAGGTTTTTTAGTTCGTAGTCGGTGTTTCTATCTACACCTTCAGACATATATATGGTGATAGAGCCCTGTGCTACACCCATACAGCTAGCATTAGAGCAACCTGCTGCTATGGTGATATGCTGTTCTTTGTTGTTGTTATTTGGAGTATTCCAACCACTCCCACTAGCAATCGTAACCGATGCGCCATAGATTAGCAGTGTATTTACGGTATTGGTTATGTTGGTATTGCTTAGGGCGTTGTGGTTATTAGCACTGCCAAGTGTGAGTGTGCTTATCGTGCCACCTCCACTTATAGCACCCACATTTGCATTTTCGCCATTTATGGTTAGATTGCTAATCGTCCCAGAATTTGATAGATAGCCTACGGTTATACCATTTTGAAGAGACATATTGCTAGCGGTTACGCCACTATTTACCGTTATATTGCCAAATCTACCTCCACCGCTAAGATTTACATTTCGTATCGTCCCACCACTAAGGGTAAGCCCACCTACATTTGTGCTACCAAAAGAGTAAATATCTACATTTGTAGCTGCGGTTGTGGAGTTGCTTACATTAAATGTCGTCCTGCCTGCGTCTGTGGAGTTAAACCGCAATTCTCTAGTAGTATAGCTTGCGGGGAACCCAACTTTATCGCTCCAGCCATTGCTAGAGAATTGTAGTGTTACAGTGCCATCACCTACATTTCCGTTTAGGTTTAGTCTAGAGTGGCGATAGTATCCTCCGCCATTTAGCATACTGCGCGCACTGCTTGAGACTGCATCTGCGGTAGTGTAGCCCGTGCAATCCACTTTGTAGTAATACCCTATGCCGTTTGAGTTTGCATTTCCCCTGCTCCAATCCTCTGCCCCACTACACGCCGCCGCTAGACTATCTATGCTAAGGCTAGCTAGAATCGCGCTAGTGGCTATGGATAAGGCTAGGCGTTTTTTGGGGTTGGTTGTTTGGATTTTGGCTTTAAAAACCCCCTCCCTTGCGGAGGGGGTTTGGGGGTGGGTATAACCCACATTAGAATCATTTGTAGCGTTTTTTAAGGAAGCGGGAGTTTGATTTACCCACCCCCTAGCCCCCTCCGCAAGGGAGGGGGAAATAACGCCGTCATTGCGAGATTTTGCGACTTTGTTAAAAGTTGCAAATTCGTGGCAATCTATGTTTTTTAGAGATACTTCGCTACGCTCAGTATGACAAATATTGCCGTCATTGCGAACGGATTTGACAAAATCCGCGTGGCAATCTATTTTGTTTGTCTTGCATTGTGGATTGCCACGAATTCCTGCGGAAGTCTCGCAATGACGATTGAATTTTGTCATATTGAGGGCAAAGCCCGAAATATCTCTATTTATTTGCGTATTTTGAGATACTTCGCTACGCTCAGTATGACAAAGTTTTGTTGCTTTTTGAGATACTTCGGCTAAAGCCTCAGTATGACAAATTGCCTTTTTATCAGTTTGACAAATGTTGTCAGTATGAGAGGTGTTTGCATTTTTGGCTTTAAAATCCCCTTCCCTTGAAAGAGTGGCAATGCTTCTTAAAGCCCCCTCCCTTGCGGAGGGGGTTTGGGGGTGGGTATTATTGCAAGATTTTGCATTATTAGAATCTGCTTTTGCAATATCTGCCTTGCTAGAATCATTTGCAGCGTTTTTTGTCGTGGATTGCCACGCGTTGCGTTGCAACGCTCGCAATGACAAAGTGGCGTTTTTTAAGGAAGCGGGTGATTTGGATACTTCTAGAGATACCCACCCCCTAGCCCCCTCCGCAAGGGAGGGGGGACAAGAAGTTTGCAAATCCGCAATGGAGTTGGAATGAGAGGTTTGCGAACCTGCAAGGGAGGTGGAAATTTTGCCATTACTAGAATTTTCATTGCCGTCATTGCGAGAATTTGCGACTTTGTTAAAAGTTGCAAATTCGTGGCAATCTATGTTTTTTAGAGATACTTCGCTACGCTCAGTATGACAAAGTTTTGTTGCATTTTGAGATACTTCGGCTAAAGCCTCAGTATGACAAATTGCTTTTTGAGAGCTAGAAAGATTTAGCGCAGAGCTACTCTCTCTCTCTCTCTCTCTCTCTCGTTTTTGCGCTTGTGCTATCACTAAGCGCGACTTGCTTTAAGCTATGTAAGATCTGTTTGTTTGCTTGTTTTGAATGAGTCGTTTTCATCGTGTCTCCTTAGGTTTTGCCTTAAGACTTTTGAAGCATTTTCAAAGTCTTAAGGTTTTTGGATTTATCTATCTACCCCAAAATCTACCAAGTTTTTTTTTTTTTTTTGAAGTTTTTGCTACGCAAGATTTTGCAAGATTTGGCGTAGTTGGCTTAAAAAAGCTGTCAAAATTTGCGTTTGAATCTTGCGTTTTGAACCTTAAAACAAAACTTCGCAAAAATGTGTAAGATTTTGCTAAAAGTAAATAGTGCGTAAATGTTAGTTAAATATTTCTTAAACAATCCTTAAATATTTAAAAAACATAGTAAAAAAACGCAAAAAAACAAAAAAAAAAAAAAACGACACGAAAAATGGGGGGAAAATGTGGGATTTTGGAGGGAATTTTGGGGGGAAAATTTTTGGAGAGATTTTGGAGGCAATGTAATGGAATGTAAGGGAATGTAAATAAAAGTCAAAAAAAGTAAAAAAATGTGGTTAGTTTTGGTGAAAGATTTGTTTTAGAAAAATGACAAAAAGATAGATTGCCACGCGGATTTTTCAAATCCGCTCGCAATGACACCTAATTGTTGTCATATTGAGGTTTCGTAGAAACCGAAATATCTCTATTTGAGTTTTTGAAGTATAGGGATACTTCGGCTTTTTCAAAGCATTAGTATGAGAATTTGTCTTGTCATTTTTGACGCATAATGCAACTTTGCAAAATCGTTTTAACGCATTAACGCAAAGGCTAAGTGATTTTGCAAAATCTTTTTTTGTTAGATTTTAGATTTTTTTTAAATTTAGTAGATTTTTGTTTTTATATTTTGTTAGATTTTACATTTTTTAGCTATTTTTACTCTCACCCCTTGACTTAGAGTTGCTATCAGGTTTTATAATTGTATTTTTAGATTTTGTGTGTTGCAAATTTTGCGTTAAGCACCAAGACACAACACAAAGTCGTTTAAATTTTAAAACCAAGCAAGGAGAATCCACACAAATGTTTTCCAAATTTTTCATAAACCGCCCCGCGTTTGCTACCGTGGGAGCTATCATTATCATCATCGCAGGGTTGCTTTGTATGCGCTCACTCCCCATAGAGCAATACCCAAAAGTCGTCCCCACCCAAATCACTATCAATGCAAATTATCCCGGTGCTAGTGCCAAAACGCTCTCCACCAGCGTAGCGAGTATCATTGAGAGTAGCGTAAATGGCGTGGAAGATATGATTTATATGAGTTCTAGCTCTAGTTCGGCAGGACAGCTTAGCATAAGCGTGTATTTTAGCAATGACGCAAACCCAGACATAGCACTTGTAAATGTCAATAACCGCGTGCAAGCCGTTTTATCACAGCTCCCTAGCGAAGTGCAACGACTAGGCGTAACGGTGGAGAGACGCTCCACCGCGCCTATTGGAATGTATCATCTCTACTCTAACAATCCCGTGCACGACCAGCTTTTCATCGCAAACTATGCTTTGCTCAATGTCATCGATGAGCTCAAGCGCATACAAGGCGTGGGAGGCGTGGAGCTATGGAGTTTGCAAGATTATGCGATGAGGATTTGGCTAGAGCCAGATAAACTCCAACAATACAACCTTTCACCCCTAGAAGTGCTAAGCAAAGTCCAAGAGCAAAACGCGCAATTTGCGCCCGGACATTTTGGCAAAGAGCCTGTGAAAAAAGCAGAATTTACTTATAGCATTATCACCAAAGGGCTTTTATCCACGCCAGAGGAGTTTGAGAGAATCATTATCCGTGCAAATTCTGATGGCTCGGCGTTGCGACTGCGCGATGTGGCGCGCGTAGAGCTAGGAGCGCGAGATTATCTCACGGATAATTATTATAACGCCACGCCTAGCGTGCCGATTCGTATCACGCTCCAGCCCGGGGCAAATATGCTAGAAGTCGCGGATAATGTCAATGCAACAATGGCACTCTTAAGCCAAAAATTCCCCGATGGTATGAGCTACTCAAACCCATATCGTCCCACAGAATTTATCACCGCAAGCATAAATGAAGTGATAAAGACTTTTATCGAAGCTATCGTGCTTGTCGTGCTTGTGATTTATGTGTTTTTGGGCAATATTAGGGCGACTATTATCCCTGTGATTGCTATCCCTGTGTCTATCATCGGCACTTTTGCGGGGCTGTATGCCTTTGGATTTAGCATAAATCTTTTAACGCTTTTTGGGCTTATTTTAGCCATCGGAATCGTAGTCGATGACGCCATCATCGTCATCGAAAATGTCGAGCGCATAATGCACCAAAAGCACTTAGGTGCGAAAGAAGCCACCATAGAATCTATGCGCGAAATCACAGGACCCGTAGTCGCTATCGTGCTTGTGCTAAGCGCGGTGTTTTTGCCTGTAACCTTTATGAGTGGCTTTAGCGGGGAATTTTATCGCCAATTTGCCATTACCATTGTCGTTTCAGTGGTGATTTCAGGCTTTGTCGCGCTCACGCTCACGCCCGCACTTTGCGCGCTATTTCTTAAAGGCGGACATACTAAGCCTATTAAACCTATTAGAATCTTTAATCTCTTTTTTGAAAAACTTACCTTTAAATTCTCGATTTCGCTTGCTCGTGCGCTTAAAAGAGGCTTGCTAATGCTGTGTCTCTTTGGCGTGATTGTGCTAACGACATTTGGATTATTTAAAAACACGCCAACTTCGCTTGTGCCAAACGAAGATATGGGAATCATCACCGTGCATACGCTTTTGCCAGAGGGGAGCGCACTCTCTCGCACTATTGAAACGCAAAAACACCTCATACACACAATGCAGCAAAATCCGCTAATCGCCGAGCAAACCACGATTTCAGGCTTTAGCTTTTTGGCAGGGAGTTTTAAAAACAACGGCGGAATCGCATTTGAGAGGCTTATTGATTGGAGTGAGCGCAAAGGAGCTGGGCAAAGCGACAAAGCAATAATCCGCGATGTGCAAAAAGAGCTTGATGCCTACCCAAATGCGCGCTTTATCATCGGGCAAGCCCCCACTATTATCGGGCTTGATTCTAGCGGAGTAAATGCCTACATACAAAGCAGGGGCGGAGGCTCAGCACAAGAACTCAAACGATATGTCGATGAAATCATCGCCAAAGCGAGTGCGAGGGCAGAATTTAGCAGGATTTTTACGAGCTTTGCGGTGGATACGCCTCAATACGAAGTAGAGCTCAATAGAGAAGCCACAAGCGCGCTCAATGTCAATATTAACGATGTGTTTTCCACAATGCAAATGACTTTTGGAAGCTATTATGTCAATAATTTTGAAGCGTATGATAGGACTTTTCGCGTGATGATGCAAGCAGATTCTAGCTACCGCACTTCGCCAGAGGATTTAAGCAAAATCTATGTAAAATCGCGCGATAATAATTTAATCCCGCTTAGCTCGCTTATCTCTTTTAAGCGCATCGTGGGGGCTGAAATCATCAATCGCTTTAATTTATTCCCCGCAGCGCAGATTCAGGGATTTTTAAATATGGGGTATTCTAGCGGGGAGGCGATGAAAGCCCTAGAGGAAGTCGCAAGCGAGGTGTTGCCACCTGAATATGACATAGCCTATGCGGGCTCAAGCTACCAAGAGAGGGCGAGCTCTAGCAGTGGCAGTGTGGCGTTTATCTTTGGGCTTATATTTGTGTTTTTGATTCTTGTCGCGCAGTATGAAAAATGGCTAATGCCCCTAGCGGTGCTAAGTGCCGTGCCTTTTGGTGTGTTTGGCGCGATTTTGGCGACATTTTTGCGCGGGCTAGATAATGACATATATTTCCAAGTAGGCTTGCTTGTTTTGATTGCATTGAGTGCTAAAAATGCGATACTAATCGTGGAATTTGCCACGCATTTGCGCGAGAAAGAGGGATTAAGCATTATTGATTCTGCTATTAGCGCGACAAAATTGCGCTTTCGCCCCATTGTGATGACTTCGCTATGCTTTAGCTTAGGCGTGTTGCCTTTGGCACTCTCTAGTGGCGCGGGCGCGCTCTCACGGCATTCTATCGGCACGGGAGTAATCGGCGGAATGCTCGCAGCGACATTTATCGCGGTGTTTTTCGTGCCATTATTTTATAGCTACTTAGCGCGTTTTGGGGAACTTTTGCACGCAAAAATCAAAGAAAAAATGAGGTAGTTTTTTAAATGTTTTTGGGCTTTTTGCAAAAAAGATAATGTAAAATTTCAAGCGTATTTTTTTACCAAATTTTTATCAAATCTTACAAAATCTTTGCAAGGAGCGCGAAAATGAAAATAGCGATAAATGGCTTTGGCAGAATGGGGCGGTGCATTGCTAGGATTATTTTACAGAGGCAAAAAGAGGGCGAAAATATCGAGATTGTCGGCATAAATGACATCGCAAATGCAGAGAATCTAGCATATCTTTTTGGCAGGGATTCTATTCACCGTGCTCCAGATTTTTGCGCAAGATTAGAAAAAACGCAAAATCCAAAAAACACTCCAAATTATCTAATCATCACGCAAGAAGGCATACAAACAAAAATTCCTCTTTTTGCATATCAAAATCCAAATGAGCTAGATTTTGGCACACTTGGCGCAGAAGTGGTAGTAGAATCTAGCGGAATCTTTCTTACCTCCGAGCAAGTATCTCATCATTTGCAAAAAGGAGTAAAAAAAGTCATCATTTCAGCCCCTGCCAAAGATGAAACAAAAACTTTCGTGCTAGGCGTAAATCATACGCAATACAAAGGAGAATCTATCATTTCAAACGCCTCTTGCACGACAAATTGCTTAGCCCCCATAGCGATGATTTTAGAGAGAGAATTTGGGATAGAGAGGGCAAGCCTAAGCACGATTCATAGCTATACAAACGACCAGCAACTACTAGATGTCCCACATAGAAACGACAAACGGCGCTCTCGCGCAGCGGGGCTAAATATTATCCCCACGACTACGGGTGCTGCAAAGGCACTCTACAAAGTCCTACCATCGCTAAAAGATAAGATTCACGGGCATTCTTTGCGCGTGCCTGTGCCAGATGTCTCTATGGTGGATTTAAACGCATACTTAGCAAAATCTGTAAGCGCGCAAACGATAAACGAGCTATTTGAAGCGCAATCTAGGGGGGCTTTAAAAGGGATTTTAGGAGTGGATAAAGATTTTGGTGTGAGTAGTGATTTTTTGGGGGATTCTCGTAGCTCGATAGTCGCGCAAGATTTGACTTTCACGCTTGGAAAAATGGCAAAAATAATGTCGTGGTATGATAATGAATGGGGGTATTCTACGCGTATAATCGATATGGCAAAATTTATCTTAGAGAGGTAGATTTGGATAGGTAGATTTGGAGGGTTAGATTTTGGAGAGGTGATTTTGGAGGTGGATTTGCTCTTATGAGGTGGATATAAGGCGTTTATTTGTCGTTTTTTTTTTTTTTTTTGATATAAATATGTTTTTGTAAAATCCATATTTGTAAAATCCATAAAAAGAGGTGCTAAATGCAAGAAAATCTACTAAAAGAAAACCAACCGAACGAGAGAGAGAGAGAGAGTACTCCGCGCTAAATCTTTCTAGCTCTCAAAAAGCAAATTGTCATACTGAATCTTTAGCCGAAGTATCTCAAAAATCTAAAAACGCAAACATAAATATTTCGTGCTCACGCGCTCAATATGACAAAGGAAACTCCGTCATTGCTCACAATGACAAAAATCCTTATTGGACTAAAAATTGCGCAAATTCTCGCAATGACGCATTAGATTTTTCGCAGGCAAAAATATTTCTTATGTTTTATGTATTCTTTTTTGTGCTAAACGCGCTATTTCCCGCACAAAGCGATGATTTGGGAGCTGGCATTGGCACAATAGAATCTATAAAAAATTCCTACTCGCATTGGAATGGGCGTCTAGGTGAATTAGCTAAAGTCGCTTTTGGTAGTTATCTAGCTCACACGCCATATTTTGCATTTATAAACGCATTTTTTGATGTCGGGTTTCTTTACTTGCTTTTTGTGCTAGTTTTTGGGCGATTGCCACGAAAACAAAATATGGCAAAAGGGGCAAATGTAACAAGTAGGGCAACTTCTAGCGAGCAAACCTCAAAAACAATAGATTCTAGCGATATTGCTATTTTGTGTTTTGTGCTTATTGCGTTTATGGTGTATCGTGCGTTTGGAGCGGTGTTTTTATGGGCAGCTGGGAGTTTTAATTATTTATGGGCTTATTGCTTGATTTTGGGATTTTGTGTGCCATATCGAATGCTTGCGAGCAAAATCTACAATATTACTTGCAATGAAAGCAATATGTTTCATAACAAAAACATTTCTCATACTGAAAGCACAGCCCAAAGTATCTCAAAGCATAGCTTTTTTAGAAAATCTAAAAGCGAAAATAGCGACATTTCGGATTTTTCAACGCATCAATATGACAAAAATACAAAAACCAAAAACAATCTTAAAGAATCAATAAAATCTATTGCTATGCTAGCTTTGGGCGTGCTTGCAGGGTGGGGGAGCGAATTTGGAATCGTGCTAATTTTATGCTTGCTAGCGTTTGTAGCATACACGGTGTATAGAGGGATAAAGTTGCCTTTGTGGGCATACTTTGGCATAGTGGGATTTGTGGGTGGTTTTTGCGTGCTGTATTTTAGTCCTGGACATAGGGCTAGGGCAGAGCAACACGCCGAGCTAATGGGCTATGTAAGCATAAGCAAGCTATGGGCAATGAGTCTAAGCGAGAAATATGCTAGATTTTCGCACACATTTAGAGGTGATACCACAAAGACTTTGTTTATGCAAATAGCCACGCTAGGCATTATCGCATTTATGGTGTTTAGGGGACATATTACGCGATTTTTTGGATTTGGGCTTGTGGTGTTTTTTGTATTTGTCAGTGTAAAATGGGGTAGTGTGGGCTATTTTGCGTATTTGTTTGCACCTAGTGCGGCTATGCTTTGTATATATAGCTACACGCGTGAGAAATCCCTAAAATCCAACAACTACGCATTATTTTTGGTGCTAGCAGGGCTTTTTATCGTGCATTTTTTAGCCACAGGAGCGACTATACAGGTTGGGATTCCACCGCGTGCTAAACTTATTTTTGTGCTTTTAGGCATTGCTATGATTTTGGTTTTGTCTCGCATTTGTGCGCCATATACTACGCAAAATCTACAAGATAAACTTAAAAATGTCATTTTTGTGGTGTGTTTTGTGCTAGCACTTTTTGTGCTGTATGCAAGTGTGGATATGCGACTAAAATGGGAGCGAATGCTAGCCTCAATCGATGCGCAAAAGGCATTAGGCAGGCAAGAAATCGTAGTAAATAAAGAGGTGTTTAGCTCATTTTATCACTCTTATACGAATTGGGGCAATCCATCTCAAAATCCTAATGAGTGGCCAAATACCTCTTATGCAAGGTATTTTAAGGTGGAAAAATTTATCGCAAAATAGTTGATAAACTATGGATTTTGCAAAAATTTTGCGTTATTGATTTTGCGTTTTGTTTGTGGTTTTTGCAATTTTTGCAAAGAGATTTTTAAGCGGATTTTGTCTAAAAAATTTGTTTGCCACACACACTTTATACAAAATCTGCGTGGCAATGACATTTCACATTTGCATTTTTACCAAAAATCGCAGATTTTAGCTTGGATTTTATCTTTGCCTGCTATCATTTTATAAATTTTCAAAACGCAATTTTTGCGTGATTTTACGCTTGCGCGATTTTCTTTATCAAAAGGCATATTATGAGATTTTTTTCTTTGCTAATGTTTGTGGCGGCATTTATGTGTGGCAATGCAAGTTACTCTCCCCTCAAAGCCGCCACGCAAGAATCTCCCTCGCAAGAAGCGCATTTGACTACCAAAGAATCTTCGCCATTTTTCTTACACACCGATGATTTGCTTTCCATTGCCGCGCTTACAAACGCGGATTTGCAAGATTCTCCATTCCTAAAAGATTTGCAAGCTAATCAAGCAGTCATTGCCATTTCAGATTTTAACTCTTTAAGCGAGTATCCAATCGATATAGAATTTCTCGCTCGCGCCGTGTTAAAAGACATTCTTGCTTCTAAAACACTTCGCCTTAGCAACGCCATTTCAGGCAACGCGCTACAAAGCGATAAAATGCTTGATTCTATCCGCGCTATGAGGAATAATAGCGAGTTTGGCGACATTATCCCAAAAGGCTCTCTTTTACCGCCTAAGTATTCTTTGAGTGCGAGAATCTCAAGCCAAGCTAAAGCCCTATCAAGCATAAATAGCGTGGAGTATAGCTTTATTTTTAGCATTGTAAATTTGCAAAATGGCTTAGTGGAGTGGGATTATATCGAGCGGATAAAAAAGAGTGCTAAAGCCCCTCTGCCTAATTTTAGAGACGCAAAAATCACGCAATCAAAATACGGGCAAGCCTGCCTAAAATCCCCCCAAAGCAAAAAAATAAGCCTAAGCACAAAAGAATCTTGCGAAGTGGCGATTATTGAAATCTGGCAAAATAGCTTTGCTAGTATCCCTGCAAACAAAGCTATGCTTTTATACGAATACGCAAAAACAGGTTGCGCTTTAAAATCTGCCTTTGCGTGCAGGGCGTTAGGCGTGGCGTATAAATATGGCATAAAAGAAAATCTCAACACTATCGCAGAATTTAGTGGCAAAGACTATGGGCTAGCCTTAGATGAAAAAGAGCATATTTTATTGCAAGTGGATTTTGCCAAAGCTAAAAGCGCGTATAGCAAGTCGTGTGATTTGCGCGATGGCGGGGGCTGCTATAATCTCGCCCTAATGCAATATCATAGTGAGAATCAAGACTTGCAAAAGGCGAGTGAGTATGCAAGCAAGGGGTGTAAGTATGGATTTAGCGATGGTTGCGAGCTAGCAAAAGAAATAGAGCAAGCCAAGAGTGAGAATCTAGAGCCAGAGGCTCTCACAAAAATCGCGCAATGTGAAGCCAATATCCCGCAATCGTGTTTGGCAGTGGCGTTTAACTATCATCACGGATTGCAAGGTGCGGTAAAAAACCAAACAAAAGCATCGCAATACTACAAAAAGGCTTGTGATTTGGGGTATTCGCATTCGTGCTATATCTTAGGAATGTATCAAGTGCAAGGCTATGGGCAGGGCGCAAAAGATATGCGCGAAGCTCTAAAAAATGTGCTAAAAGCGTGCAATGCCGACCCTGTGCGAGAATGTGAGGCAATCAACAAACTAGACCCCACAAAAAGGACACAACAACAATGCGTAACGCAAGGCAAGCTAGTCGCAGGAAGCGCGTGCCTAAGTGCTGGAGGGTTTTTTGAATCTGGCGTGGGGGTAAAAATGGATACAAATGAAGCGTTGCGAACTTATAAGCGGGGCTGTGATTTTGGCGTGGATATGGCTTGCGAGGCGTATAAAAATCTAAAAGAGCGTGTGCGCTAAATGGTGGCAATGACGGCGAGAAGTGCATAAGCAAAAATCTAAAATGCTTGCGCCTAAAATTTTGCGCCTAAAATTCTTGTGCAATAACAGCTTTAAAATCTAGATTCTAATCCGTCCTAAATTCGATTTCATAATTTATAATAAAGTCCATTTCTTCATCGCTCAAATCATACAGCGGGCAGATTAGTCTATCGATTTCATCGATTATGTGCTTTGATTTGCGGATTTTGTAGGTTTTTACGCCATTGCTAAAATCGTGGTTTTTTTCTATGTCGGATTCGTAGCGTGTGGCAAGTTTTTCTAGCTTTGTGATTATTGCTTTGCTAAATTTTGGGATAGAAAAACGCTCAAATTCATAAGTATAGCTATGCCTCCCCTCACTATAAGCATTTCTAAACCACCAAAAAAGATTGCTTGACATTAACGCCACAAGCATTTTTGCGTTTTTTGCTTTAAAGCTTTTTTCAGTAGTGGAATTTGTCGTAGAATATCCTGTGTATAAATCATAATATCCACCGCCCGTGTCTCTATAATAGATTCTCTCTTTGCCTTTCATAAGCGATTTTAGCGTTTGTTTTTGCGCGTAGATTTTTTGCATTATGGATTGTTCGATAGGCAATCCTATCTTGCAAAGTGCGCCCTCTTGGACAAAATCAAGTGAATCTGTAAAATCCATAGCTGCTATAAGGTCTTTTAGCGATTGGGTGGTGTATCGTCTATTTATTTTTGTCGTCATTAGGTGTTTTGTGGGTGAAAGCGTCTTGGTAAAGCTAATGACTGAGACTCTTTGCTCGGCGTTAGGAAACACTTTCATAGGACGATGTCCATAGCTACTCACTCGTATAAACTCGCAGTTTTCTAAAAGCATTTTATGCAAATCAATATTTGACTTGCTACTTGTAATGCTAAGTGGCACAATGTAGGCAAGATTGCCGTGTTGCTTGATGAGGTTAAAGCCCTTTTCGATAAAGAGTTTGTAAGTATCGCCTGTGTCGGCGTATTGATATTTCCATTGTTCTTTTGGTAGTTTTTTGTTTTGGCAAAAATCTTTTTGTGCTTTATCGAGTAAATCGCCATAGGGAGGATTGCCCACTATCAAATCAAAGCACATAAAATCCCCGTTTTTATCCAAAACTTCGGGGAACTCAAATCGCCATTCAAAATATGATTTTGCCTCTTTTGAGATAGATTCATAAGAGCGCATAGAATCTAGCAGGGCGATAAAATCTCTCTCCACAAATCCTCGTGGCTCGTTTGTAATGCCAAGTGTTTTGTGGTAATTAAACGCGATTAGGTAGTCGTTTAGATTTTTACGCGCTTCTTGCAATGCTTTTGGATTGGCGTTTGGCAATGTTGCATTGTCGATTCCACCATAGCCATAGGATTTTAGATAGTTTGCAAGGGTGCTTTTAAATTCTCGATATGCGGGGTGCGTTTTGACAAAAAGGCTTAAAATAAATTCTTTGGCAGATTCTATATTGCGTTTGTGTAAGCCCCGTAAATCCTCGTTTGTTTCGTTTTTATACGCGTTTGTGGCGTTTTTGTAGGATTGTATTTGTTTGGGTAATTTGATTTTCAAATCATCTAAAATGGATTTTATTTCGGCGACTTCTTCATCGGATTCGCCTAGTTTTCTATCTTTGTTTAGCAGGGCTTTTAGCTGGGATTCTAGCTTTTCTTTGCTAAAATTTATGTCTATGTTTGAGATAAGAGAGTTGCCACATTTTATGTTTATATCGATATTTGGGAGGGTTTGCATTTGGTGGATTGTAGAATCTAGATTTTCGTTGAATCCATCGTTTGAATCTGTCAAATAATAGCTATTTTTTAGCAATTCTATCCACAAGCGCAGTTTGCAAATATCCACAGAATTTGGATTTATATCCACGCCAAAGAGATTATGTTCGATGATAGATTTTTTTAAGTTAAAAAGGGCTTTTTGGATTTTGTGTCTTGGCTCATTTGGGCTTTGTGGCTTGGTGTAAGTAAAATCGCTTAAAACTAGCTCATCGCCGATAATATGCAGCTCTTTGCTTAAAATACTAGAATCTAATAACCCTAACTCATAATAGATTTTTATCATCTCATTGAGTGCGGATACTAAGAAATGTCCGCTCCCAACGCTCGGGTCGCAGATTTTCACGCTTTTTAGCGTGGCTATGTGTTTTTCTATTATGGATTCTCTGTCGTTATGAGGGTTTTTGTCGTTGTGAGATTTTATTTTTACGGATTGCAACCCACCCCCTTTGTCCCCCTCCGCAAGGGAGGGGGAATTTTTGGCATTTTTAAGCCCCTCCCCTTGCGGGAGGGGTTGGGGTGGGGTAGATTTGACATTCGTATTTCTAGCGTGGCGTATTTCGCGGTAGATTTCGTATTCTATGTCGGCTATATTTTTGCATTGCCATTTGGGATTTGCTTCATTAAATCTTTGCACCACGACTTGTTGCAAATTTTCCTCGCATATATACGCGCTAATTGCACTTGGCGTGTAAAAAGAGCCATCTTTATACGCGTTTATGCGCTCAAATACATTGCCCAAAATGCTTGCATTTATGAGCGTATCGGCTTCGTATTCCTCGCCACTGCCAAAATCATAGCTATCCAAAAAATCTAGCAAGTAGCGCAAAAGTGGGATTTTAGCGACATTTGAGATTTTGGATTTTTTGTTGTATTCGCTGTAAGGGAGCAATTGCTTATCGTTGCTTAGGGCGCGTATGTGAATGAGATTTTGCTCGATTTTACTTGGATTAAACAGCGATGAGTTAAGGTAGGGCATAGCAAAAAATGGCGAACTTACATCGCGCTCATTATGTGGCTTGGCAAAGACTTCAAAAAAGAGATTTTCTAAACTTTGAAAATCTTTTATATTTCTAATATTTAGGAATCTATGCGGGTTTATGCTTTGATTTTGCTTGGGATTAAATCGCACCAAATTTGCTTCGATGAGCTTTAAAAATAAGATTCTATTTAACCACAAAATAATAAGTGAGATAATGTTTTCTTGGGTTTTATCTGCTTCATCAGGCAATGAATCGATTATGTTGTGATAGAGTGTCCCGCTTACATTATTTGGGATAATGGTGTTTTTATTTTTATCCTTGCTCCCATCTAGGACTTTTAATCCCAAAATATAAAGCAACTCTTTATAAAACGCTTCGTTAATGTCGTTTTTGTGGATATATAATTCTAGCAAAAATTCTGGCGAAAACGCCTTGACAAAGGGCTTAATCTCGCTTAAATCTTTGGAATCTAGCACTTTTTGCAAATCCAAATACAGCGGTCTAAATTCTGCGTTAAAATGCTCGCTAGCTAAATATTCTTTTAGCTCATTATAAAAATCCTCATTTGTCTTTTGCGCTATTTTTTCTATTTTTAAATCCGTTTGCTTTGTCAAAGATTTGTATTTGCCATAAAGATTGTTTTTGATATGTTCATCTTTGTAGAAATATCTCTCAAATTCGCTCTCTTTGAAAATGAAAAATCGATAAAAATCCGTGATGATAATATACTTTATCTCAAACCTTGCCCCACTCTCTAAGCAACGCTCTTTTTCACGCAAATAATACAAAATCACTTCGTGCAATGCCTTTTTGTTGTAATGCTCCGCGCTTATCATTTCATTTGCATTGCTTGGCTTTTTTGCTTCGATAATCACTGCGATATTATGTTCTTGCATAAGGGCTAAATCAATTTCACTTTTGCCTTGCGATTTTTGCTTGATAGCCGTGCTAAATCCTAGCGATTGGAGCAATGGCGTAAGCGCGTTTGCCACCAAATAATCCTCGTTTTGACTCATAAGTGTTGGGAGATAATGATTGATTTTTTGTTTAAATTCTTTGTATTGTTGCTCGGGGACTTTTGAGTGGTAATACAAATCGCCCCCAAGAAAACTCGCAATCTCTTGAAGCGACTCTCTTATGTTTAGTTGAAGCATTTTTGTGTGCCTTTTGTCAAATTTGGCGCATTATAGCATTATTTTGTTTGATTTTCTTAATGGTGCAAGGTTGCAATAGATTCATAGCACTCCACTTAGAATGCGTTTTTGGCACAATTATAGATTCTAAACGCGACTTTTAACTATCCCAACCAAATTGTGATTTGCCCGTATCTAGCGCGCTCATTATCATCATATCGCTACTATCAAGCGCAAAATCAAAAATGCTAAAATTCTCACGCAGTCGCGTAGTGTTCGCGCTTTTTGGGATAGTGATAATGTCTTGTTGCACCAAAAAGCGCAACGCCACTTGTGCCACAGATTTGCCGTGCTTTTGTGCGATTTGTAGTAAGGTTTGATTATGAAAAAAATCTTTACGCCCAGCCACAAATGGACTCCACGATTGAAGCCTTGTGTCAGTGGCTTTCATCACCTCTCGCAGTGCCTTTTGCTGATGAAAGATATGCGTTTGGCATTGATTTATCGCAGGTTTTATCTCGCATTTTTTCACAAACTCCGCACAATCATTTTTCTTAAAATTTGAGATTCCAAGTGCTTTGATTTTGCCCTCTTTGTAGAGTTTTTCCATTGCCTTATACATTTGCTCTGCGTTTTTATAAGTATCGTGGATAAGCAATAAATCCAAATATTCAAGGCGCAATTTTTGCATCGACTCATCACATCGCCTAAAAGTCTCATCATAGCTCATATTGCTTGAAAGTTTGGTGGTGATAAAAAATTCACTTCGCTTTATGCCAAAATTTGCAATAGATTCTGCCATAGCGTTGCCCACCTCGCGCTCATTGTCATACATTTGCGCGGTGTCTATGAGCCGATAACCGATTTTGATTGCCTCGCTTATCGCCTCTTGCCCACTTTTGCCTTGTAATCCATAAGTGCCAAGCCCTAAAATTGGCATTTTGATGCCATTATTTAACTCTAAATATTCCATTGTCGCTTCTTTTTTGGTTGAATTTATGTGAATCTTGCGACAAATCTTTAAGATTTACCATTTTTACGCCTTTAAAATTTAAATTTTAAAAACGCAATTATAAAAGATGATAGTAGCTATCTGTCAATAGTGAATCGCAAATTTTAACAAAAAAAATCTGCAAATTATTTTGGATTTGCATTTACTTCTCGCCACCACGCGCTAAAATCGCCCTTTTTATACTCACTCCACAAAGGCACAATTTGCCCAACTTGTGGCGTTAGAAGCAAAAAATCAAAATTATTTTGTGATTTGCCCTGCAAATAAAGCGTGTAAATTTGCTCTAAAGGCTCGCTCCATTCGTGCGGTGCAAGGCGAAATTTAGAGTTATGCACGGGCATTATCGCTTTTGCGTTTAGCTCTTTTGCGATTTGTAGATTTTGGTGAGGGAATGTGTGGATTTGTCCCCACTGCGGATTATACTGCCCATTTTCTAAAAATGCTAAATCGATTGTGCCAAATCGTTTGCCAAACTCTGCAAAATGCGCCCCATAGCCACTATCGCCACCGATAAAGATTTTTTTGCTTTGTGAATTGTGTGAATTTTGCGAATTTTTATAGCGCGATTCGCGTGAATCTGTCGAATCTTTGTAGTGTGAATCTCGCAAATCTTGCGGATTTTTGCTTTGTGATTTGTGTGAATCCGCACCATACTCCACCAAAAAACTCGCCCACAAGGTTTTATCCCTATCAAGCAAACCTCTACTTGAATAATGCCTAGCCGTTAGACAATAAAAGCGCAACACCCCAAAATCCACGCTAAATTCCACATTTTCGTCCCAATCTAATTCCGTGATTTTATCCTCACTAATCCCCCACGCTTTGAGATATTTCCCCACGCCAAGCGGGACAATCGCGTGTTTGATTTTGGGTGAGAGTGCGCGAATGGTGCTTTTACTCAAATGGTCGTAGTGATTGTGCGTGATGAGCAAAAAATCAATCGTAGGCAACTCGATAGGCGCGTAAATATCCGCACCCTTAAAGGCATTTATCACAAAGGGCAGTGGTGCGGCATTATCTTGTAGCACAGGGTCAATAAGTAGCGTTTTGCCCGATAAATTTAGCATATATGAGCTATGCCCAAACCACACGAAACTATCGCTTTTTGCCAAATCGCTTAAATCGCTTTTTATGCTTGGAATCTCCACGCTTGAAATTTCAAGCAAAGATAGTTTGGTAAATTTCTTTTGGGATTTGTTTTCGGCGGATTCGCGCAAATCTTGCGAATCATCTGCATTAGATTCGCTAGATTTATTTGGCTCGAAATTTTGCGCTACGCCGTTTATGAAATGTGGTGAATGCGCGATTCGCGCCTTTGTGTCTTTTAAATCACTCAAAAAAATGCCCTCCATATTTAGCCACCAAAGCACCAAAGCCACGCACAGCAAGGCAAAAATGCCAAGTGTGTATTTAAAGATTCGCCATAGTTTTTTGCGCATTATTTTAAATTCCCTATTTAAAAACTTCAACCATAAATCTAACTCAAACTTCGCATATCAATCACAAAGCGAAAGTTTGCTTGTCCTTTGGCGACTTTTTTATACGCGTTGTCGAGCTCGGTTATGGGGATTAGCTCGATTTCAGGGTAGATATTATTTTTCACGCTAAAATCTAGCATTTCTTGCGTTTCTTTTATGCCACCGATAAGTGAGCTATAAATCTTGCGTCTAAATTGCCAAATCATCGCATTTGCGTCTAAATGCGGATTATCTTTTGGCGATGGCAGTCCCACGATTGCCATTTCTCCATACATTTTTAGCATTTTTTGATAGGCGTTTATGTCGTAGTGATAGGGGATAGTCGAAATAATAAAGTCAAATTCATTTGTAATTTGACTAAACTCTTTATCTTTGACATTGATAAATCGCTTCGCACCTAGTTTTAGCACCGATTCGCGCTTATCGACTATGTCAAATCCCGTAACTTCCGCACCTAATGCCACCATATATTTCACTGCCAAATGTCCTAGTCCGCCAACCCCAGCAACGGCTACTTTTTGCCCCTTTTTTACCTTGCTAAACATTATAGGCGAATAAGTCGTAATCCCAGCGCAAAGCAGGGGTGCGACTTTTTGTATTTGGGCTGATTTTGGCACTTTTATGGCAAATTTTTCGCTTAGCACATAGTTGTTTGAGTAGCCACCATAGGTGTTTTCATTGCCGTGAAAGACATCTTTGCTATTGTAGGTAAAGACGGTTTTAGCATTGGTGCAGAATTGCTCTTCGCTTCTTTTGCACGCTTCGCACTCGCCACAGCTATTTACCATACAGCCGATTCCTGCGTAGTCGCCGATTTTAAACTTGCTGACTTTGCTTCCCACTGCGACTACGCGCCCTGCGATTTCGTGTCCGGGGACTATGGGATAAGTCGGTGCGTGGTGGTCGCCAGCGACTGCGTGCAAATCGCTATGGCAAATCCCAGCGTAGAGAATCTCTATCAAAATATCTCTCTCGCCTAGCGGGTGGCGCGTGAAAGTGTGGGGCTTAAATGTGAAATCCTTGCTAAAAGCCGCGTAGCCTTTAGAATCAATCCGCGCTCCGCTTTTTGCCTGTGCTATTGCCTTATCTGTGCCGATGATTTGGGATTTGCCTAGATTTTGTCCGCTTGTTTGGGTTGCATTTACATCGTTAGCAAAGAGTGCTGAGCCTCCCAAAATCGCGCTTACACCAAGCGCACCCATTTTTGCAGAATCTGCGATAAATTCTCGTCTTTGTTTGTTTTGAATCGTTTGCATACTTGCTCCTTTATGATGTATTGAAAATCTCGATTCGAGATTTGTCGCAATTATAAAACCTGATACCAACTCTAAGTCAAGGGGAAAATCACAAATTTTTCAAAGATTTTGCAAAAAAGTCCAAAAAATCGCATAGCAAGTTTTTACCCCTTTGGCAATGCACTTAGCGCGTTTAGCGCACGCGGATAGCCGATATAGGGGATTAGCGCGGTAATGGTAGCAATGAGTGTAGCCCTGTCATTGCCCATATTAAGATTGCCTTGTATGTGTGCTTTGACTTGTGCGTCTGCCCCGCCGATACTCGCTACAAAGACAAATGTCAAAAGCTCTCTAAACTTCAAATCAAGCCCGCCTCGCGTGTAAAAATCCCCAAAACAATGCCCGCTTAAAAATCTGCGGATATGTTTTTCATCATCGGGCGCGGAGGCATTGCCTTTATCGATTGCCTCCCCAAAGATTGCTCTTTGCACTTCTAGCCCTTTTTGGACGCGATTTTCTCGCGTGGTGGTGGCTCTAGATTCTAGAGGCATTGGGATTTTGCGCTGTTTAAAGACTTCATTTGTAGCGATGATAAATTCTAGCCCCTTGCCCATTCCAATGTATGGCGTGGCTTGGTAGCAGATTTCTTTTATCGCGCTAGGATACACGCCCGCATTGAGACTAGCATTAAGCATATTTTTATACTCGCTTACTCCTTGCGTGGCGATAAGCGCACCAAGCGTTAGCATAAGTCGCTCTTGTTCCTCTAAATTTGTGTGGGAAAGCACTTCATCAAAGGCAAAATTTGCGTATCGCTCTAAAAATTCTGCGTCATTTTGCGCTAGCTCACTTGCGCTAAAGTCCTTGCCAAAATATCGCTCTAAGTTTAATTTTGCTGTGTTTGTGAGGTTCATAGATTCTCCTTTGGATAGATTTTGGTTTGCGCCGTTATCGCTACTTGCGTTGTTTTGGTGTGGTGGTTTGCTATTTTCACTCGCGCTATCGCTACACGCATTGAAGCTCGCTCCAGCTAGGGTTGCCACGCCAAGCACGCCAGCGACTTTTGCGCTATTTTTGATAAAATCTCGCCGTTTTGTGCTTGTGAGATTTTGATTTGAGTTTAGATTTTGCATACTTACTCCTTTAAAATTTAAATTTTAAAACGCGTTTTTTAAGTCTTGCTAAACTTGCATTTGCCAAAGATTTGCGCATTATAGCTCATACAAAACTTTTATATATTTTTGATGATTTTGGCGGGATTGCCACCGACTATGACATTTGGCGGGACATTTTTGGTTACCACCGCGCCTGCTGCGATTATGGAGTTATCCCCGATAGTTACATTTGGGCAAATAGTCGCGCCTATGCCTATCCACACGCGCTTGCCGATTTTGACAGGTTTGCAAAATGTCGTAGTGCGGTTGTGCGGGGCAAAATCGTGGTTTATGGTAACGATATTTGCCTTTGGCGCGATAAATGTCCCTTCGCCCACTTCAATCCCACCTCTATCCATAAAGGTGCAACAAGTATTGATAAACACGCCTTTTTCTAAGGTAATATTGCGCCCAAAATCTGTGTAAAATGGTGGCATAACCCACACGCTAGAATCTAGCCCATAGCCAAAAAGTTCGCTTAAAATCTCAAGCGTTTCCTCGCGGGAGCGGTAGCCAGCATTTAGGTGCGCGACTATTTTTTGCGCATTGCTAATCGCTTTAAACATTTCCTCCCAGCCCTCGCTTTGATAATTCACTCCCTCGCCACGCAAATCTTTCGCAAAAATTTCATTGCTAAAATCTACGCTCTCTAAACCTAATAATTCTTTAAGATTTTCCATTTTTGCGCTCCCTTTATTTCACCAGCCCTTTTATCGCTTCTTTTGCTTGTGCTTCCGTATTTGCGCCCACGATTTCGTGTGGGATATAGGCTTCTTCTAAATACGCGATTTCTTGCTCGCTTAGTTTCACGCTCATCGCACGCAGTGCTTCATCAATGTATTTTGTCTTATTTGCACCGATGATAGGCGAGCCAGCACCTTTGGCAAGTAGCCAAGATAGCGCAATCACACTCATAGGGACGCCATTTTTCTTTGCTAGCTCATTTACGCGCCCTGCGATGATTGTATCTTGCTCTTGCGTTTTGTCATATTTGCCCATTGCGACTTTATCCGTCTTGCTGCGAATCGTATCAGTTTTCCACTCCGCTCGTGCCAAACGCCCAGAAGCAAGGGGCGAATAAGGCATAAGCGTAACGCCCTGCTGTTTGCAAATGGGTATCAGTTCGCGCTCGTCCTCGCGGTAGAGCAAATTATAGTGATTTTGCATAATGCTAAATGGCGTTAAGTTGTTGTCCTTTGCGACTTGTTGCATATTTGCAAACTGATAGCCAAACATCGCACTTGCCCCTAACGCACGGACTTTCCCCGCTTTGACTATGTCGTGCAATGCCTGCATAGTTTCTAAAATGGGCGTGGTGTAGTCAAAGCGATGAATAATATAAATATCCAAATAATCCGTGCCAAGTCGTTTCAGTGTGCCATCAATCTCGCGCAAAATCGCCTTGCGCGATAAAATCCCCTCGTTAAAATACACTTTTGATGAGATGACGACATTTTCGCGCTTTGCGTGCTTTTTTAACGCTTTGCCTAAATATTCCTCGCTTGTCCCAGCGGAGTAGATATTTGCCGTGTCAAAGAAATTTATGCCTTTTTCAATCGCGTGTTTGATAATCGCCTCGCTTTGCGCTTCATCAAGCGTCCAATCGTGCAAAGTCCCTGCCTTGCCAAAGCTCATCGCTCCTATGCAGATTTGGCTAATCTCAATGTCGGTGTTGCCAACTTTGATAAAATTTACGCCATTTGCACTGCGCGTGATTGTGGGTGTAGAATATGTGTTGCTCATCGTTGCTCCTTTGCTTGATGGATTTTGGTTTGCGTTGTTTTGGTGTGGTGGCTTGCTATTTTCACTCGCGCTATCGCTACACGCATTGAAGCTCGCTCCTGCTAGGGTTGCCACGCTAAGCACGGTAGCGACTTTTGCGCTATTTTTGATAAAATCTCGCCGTTTTGTGTTTGTGAGATTTTGATTTGAGTTTAGATTTTGCATACTTGCTCCTTTCATTAGATTTTACGCGATTCCCGCGCTATTTAGCCATTTGCGGATAGTGGATTTGTTTGCCCCGAAGTTAAATTTCGCTCCCTCTAGGACTTTGGCATTTGGCACGAGTTTTTGTATCTCGCGTGGCGCAGAGCCTAGCTCACTCCCACCGCTCGTGCAAAATGGCAATATAATCTTGTCACCAAAATCGCTTGATTCTAAAAAGCTAAACACCACAGGTGGCGCGCTATACCACCAAATAGGAAATCCTATAATGACAACTTCAAAACGCGCTATGTCGATATTGCCCGCAAGAGGAGGGCGCGAGCGTTTGTCCTTGCACTCAATCGTGCTTCTACTTTGCTCATTTGTCCAATCCAAATCCGCGCTTGTGTAAGGCGTTGCAGGCGTGATTTCATAAATTTCACAAGATTCTACGCCCTGCATTTCCCCCGCTACCTTTGTGATTGTCTGTGCGACTTCTTTGGTAATCCCACTCGCGCTAAAATACGCCACTAAAATATTCATACTTACTCCTTTAAATTTTAAAATTTCAATGTATTTTTGTCATACTTGAGATTTTTTGCAAAATCGAAGTATCTCAAAATCATAGATTCTAGAATCTAGAGATTTTTGGGCTTAAAAGCCTTAAAAATCACAAGGTAGAGATATTTTGGTTTTATCCCTCAATATGACAAAAATTCCAAAATTTACTTTGCCTTTTTTAGCGCGGATTTGTATTCCTCATCGCTTAATTTTTCTAGCCACACGACATTTTGCCCATTTTTCACACCTGTGATGGCGATATGCGCGCCGTTTTGTTTGTCAGTCGCGCCGTGCCAATGCTTCACATTTGGCGGACAAAGGATTGTATCGCCCTTATGTGCGATTTGCACTTCGCCATTTTCGCTACCTGTGATGATTGTGCCTTGTGTAACGATGAGTGTTTGCCCTGCGGGGTGGGTATGCCACGCAGTCCTAGCACCTTTGCTAAACTCTACCAATCCCCCGCTAAACGCCCGATAAGGCGCGTCTTTAAAAAGCATTGTTACTTTGACTTTGCCGCTAAAAATCGTATCATCGCCCTCAAATCCGCCCAAACTCCCCGCTTTGAGTAATTCTTGCTCTGCTGCATTTACCATACTCAAACCTCCTAAAATCACGCATAGCGCGATAAATTTGATAGATTTTGCTCCATTTGTCATTGTTGCCTCCTTTGCTACAAATCGCTATTTCACCTTATAATTTGCTAGCCATTTCACGCGCTCAGGGTCTCTGTGGTCGATAAATTGC
>NZ_JBSIUV010000011.1:0-66206 GCF_053654515.1 Helicobacter sp. T3_23-1059
AATATTATAATGAGAGTGCTAGCGGTGGGACATTGCCAACAATTAACAATGTAGCAGGAACAAATGCTTACGCAGGTGCTCACGCGTGGAATCTAATCGCAGGGGTAAAACCTGTATTTGGTCCTGTGTCGTTATCGGTATTTGCAAACTATGGTGTAAATGGGGATTTATACGGCGAGCAGCGCACAAGCTATGGCATTGGGCAATTTACCTACGGGAGCATAGCCACAGGGCTTAACACTAAGAGGGCAGGGACATTTTTTGAGCTAAGCTACAAAGCAAATGACGCCCTAGCCCTAACGCTTGGTGCGGGCTATCAGCTAAGCTATGGTGGAAATGGCGCGACTGTTCCTAGTAATGGAAATCCATTAAATTATGCCGTAGCAAATGAATGGATTCACAGCTACAAAGTCTCTTTCCAAGTCCCCTACAAAATCTCCAAAAACTTTACCATCGTCCCACATATCGGCTGGTATAACTCGTATTTGCGCAAAGCAGGTAGAGAGCAAGGCGGTATCACAGGCGTTATCCGCCTGCGCTATGATATATAATCGATAGGCGATTTTTTGTCATTGCGAGCCGTGCTTGCACGGCGTGGCAATCCACAAAAATAACACCTTGCCATATTGAGCGTAGCGAAGTATCCAAAAATTTTGCAAAATCGCGTTAAGATTTTGGATACTTCGGTCGCTTTGTTTCCTCAGTATGATAACAAGAGATATTTCGCTATCGCTCACTATGACGATAGTAGAGATATTTCGGCTTTTTCAAAGCCTCAATATGACAAGCCTCCCCTGTCATTGCGAGCGTTGCAACGCAACGCGTGGCAATCTATTAAAATAATGTTTCATATAAATCCTCCCATTTTGGATTTTGCTTTTGGATTAAGTTGATTTTGGCTTGTCTTTTTTTCCGCTTTTAGTTGTTTTTCACGCATTATGGCGGATTCCATACTCTCATAAGATTCAAAATACCCTAGCTTATCGACATTGTATTTTTGCGTAAATCCTTTTGTGAGTTTATTTTTATGCTCAAAAATACGCTTTGCTAAATCGTTTGTTGCGCCCACATAAAGCGTGCCATTTGGCTTGCTAAATAAAATATAGACAAAGCCTTGTTTTTGCATTGCGCTACTTTATGTTTGTTGATTATAAAATGCCACGCGGATTTGCAAAAATCCGCTCGCAATGACGAAGTTGGGTAATCTACCCACACCCAAACCCACTCCGCTAAGCGATCGGGAAATAACTACATTGTCATATTGAGCGCGCAAGCGCGAAATATCTCTATTTGCATTTTTAGATTTTCTAAAGAAGCTACGCTTTGAGATACTTCGGTTTCTTACGAAACCTCAGTATGACAAAATATAATGAGTAGATTGCCACGCGGATTTTGTCAAATCCGCTCGCAATGACGAAAACTTTGTCATATTGAGCGATAGCGAAATATCTCTTGTTGTTTTTGTATTTGAGATACTTCGGGCTAAAGCCCTCAATATGACAAAATAAAAAAAACTAATTATGACAAAATCATAGATTGCCACGCGGATTTGCAAAAATCCGCTCGCAATGACGAAGTTGGGTAATCTACCCACACCCTTTATCCCCCTCCGCTAATCGATCTGGAAATAACTACATTGTCATATTGAGCGATAGCGAAATATCTCTATTTGCATTTTTAGATTTTCTAAAGAAGCTACACTTTGAGATACTTCGGTTTCTTACGAAACCTCAATATGACAATGTTATTTTTACTTATGGATTGCCACGCGGATTTTGCAAATCCGCTCGCAATGACGAAAACTTTGTCATATTGAGCGTAAGCGAAATTATCTCTTTTCTTTTTGTATTTGAGATACTTCGGTCGCTCCGCTCCCTCAGTATGACAAATAAAAAAACTAATTATGACAAAATCATAGATTGCCACGCGGATTTTGTCAAATCCGCTCGCAATGACGATACCCACCCCCTAACTCCCTTCGCAATGATGGGGGGCAAAGTCTTACTCGCAATGACAAAAGGTGTGAGAATAACGCAAGCGAGCCATTTGACAAAAACTTGCATTTAAGTATGGCAAAATCTTACTCTCGTATGTTGCCATTGCCCTGCACAATGTATTTGGTGGTGGTTAGGTGGCGTGCGCCCATAGGTCCGCGTGCGTGGAGTTTTTGGGTGCTTATGCCGATTTCTGCGCCTAGCCCAAACTCCCCTCCGTCATTAAACCTGCTTGAAGCATTGACAAATACCGCGCTTGCCTCGACATTGGCGCAAAAATATTGGCTAGATTCTAGGTTTTGGGTGATGATGATTTCGCTATGTTTTGAGCCGTATTTTGCGATGTGAGACAATGCTTCATCGATAGATTTTACTACTTTTATGGCGATTATTAGCCCTCCAAACTCTTTGCCAAAATCTTCTTTGCTTGCGAGTTTGATTTTGCTAGCTAATGCCTCAAAATCTTTCGTGTTAAAATCTTTTTTTGATGATTTTAAAATCTTTATTCCCATTTCACAGATTCTGCTCTCTACGCCATTTTGGGCGAGATTTTTTACAAGTTTTGGCAATATTTTGCCCGCAATATCGCTGTGGATTAGCACGCATTCGATTGCGTTGCAAGCACTTGGGCGAGAGATTTTGGCGTTTTGGCAAATATCTAGGGCGTATTTTTGTCCTATGCTGTCTAAATCTTTGTCGATATATGCGTGGCAGATTCCTGCTTCGTGGAATATTACGGGGATTTTTGAATGCTTTATCACAAAATCAATAAGCCCCCTGCCTCCGCGAGGGATTAGCAAGTCGATGAAATCTCGTGCTTGCATTATTTCGATCATTGTCTCTTGCATAAGATTTTGGGCGTTTTTTTCTTGAAAAATGTCTTTTAGCAAAGTTGGCGTTAGCGCAAGCAAACAATCCTTGCTAAGCCCCGCTAAATGCAAGGCTTCTTGGATAATTTGCCCTAATATTTGATTAGAATGCTCTGCTTCTTTGCCCCCTTTTAGCAGGGCTGCGTTGCCAGATTTTAGGCATAGGGCGGCGGCGTCTATGGTTACATTTGGGCGGGATTCATAGATGATAGCCACCACGCCTAATGGCACGGAGATTTGGCAGATGCGTATCCCGCTAGGGCGCACGCCTCCGCCTAGCACTTTGCCTAGCACTTCGCTTTGATGGTGGATTTCAAGGACGGATTTACACATAGAATCTATTTGCTTATCATCTAGGATTAGCCGTTGGATTAGCGCGGGGGAGAGATTATTTTTGCGTGCGTTGTCTATGTCTAGGGCGTTTGCTTGTTTTATGGATTGTTTGTTTGATTGTAGCAGGGAGGCAATGTTAAGCAGGGCAGAATTTCGCGCATTTGCGCTTGCTAGGGCTAGGGAATGGCTAGCTTTTTTTAGGCATTTTAGTTTATCTAAAATCGCATTTTTTTGGCTTTGGGTTAGGGTTTTTTGTGAGGTTTGTCGCATCGGTGTCCTTGTTTTAGTTGTTTTGTCTTGGTAGATTTTGTTGCAAATGGTTTATTTTACATTGTTTTATGAGGGTTTTGCGTTGATTTTTAGGCATTTTGAGGTGTTTTGTGTGTTTTATTGGGCTTGCAAAGATTTTAGCTAAAATCCATAATACGCTTTTGCATAATCAAAAAGGATTTTTGCCTCTTGTCTTGCCTCATTACTAGCCCCCGCGTCTTCTTCATAGCTTTGCAAGTATAGCTCCCACGCAGTTTGGCTATACTCTTGTATGTCCCACGCTTTATATATCCAAATTCTAGCACGCACAAAATCCCTCTCTAATATTGCGTTTTTTGCGAGATTTAGCGCGTGTGAAAACGAATAGTTGCCATAAAAGACATATTTGTTTTCATCGATTTTTGGCATTTGCGGTGGGGATTTTGGCTTAGATTCTTGTTGTGTATCCTTTGGTGCGTTGTCTTGGGGGGTTTTTGCTTGGGTGGCAAAATCTTGTTGATTTTGTAGGGAGGCTAAATACTTTTTTGAGATTAGGGTTAGGTTTGATTTGGCTAGGCTAGAATCGATAAATGAGCTAAAAAGGCTAGATTTTTTGGCGTTTGGCAGGGCAGAATCTAGCAGGGATTCTACCCCGTAGCGAAATCCTAGCAAAAACACACTAAACAATGCAAAAACCCCGCATAGCGCGTAAAAACATAAGGCGATATAATGTGCGGTATGCTTGGAGGTTTTTATGATTTTGATAAGGCGGGCGGATTTGAGAGAGATTTTGCGTTTGTAGTGGCGACAATGCTTTTTAGCAAATGCGCTTGTCGCTTGAGCGGCTTTTTTGATAAAAGGGTTTTTGTATGCGGAGTGCTTTATGGTGCTAAGGGTTTTTGATATGCTTGCTAAACACTTAGTGAAATATTTGGCTAAAAACGGCGTAATAATATGTGAAAAAATGTGGGTAAAAAAGCGGGAAATATGGATTTTAATTTGTGTGAATTTGTGGAGGGTTTGTCGCATCATCGTATTTTGTAAAAAAACGCGCAAAAAATCACGCAAAAACTTGCGCAAAAAACGCGAAATCTTTGTGGCAAAATTTGTAGAAAAAGTGGCGATTTTTGAAGCGATTTTAGCGATATATTTTGATTTATATTTTGACACAAAAGAAGTCAAAATATAAGCGTTGGTAGGCTTTTTGGTGGCTTTATTTGGATATTTATTTTTGCGTGATGAGTGCAAAACTCGTTTGATAAAATCTCTAACTCTTTGTAGCAACCTCAAAATCATACTCCATATCCTCATTTCCTATGATTTTTGGCGTGATGATAATCACCATTTCGCGCTTTTGTTTTATCGTCTTTTTGTAAGAAAAAAGATATTTTATCAACGGAATCGAGCCTAGCAAAGGGACTTTTTTGGTAACGACATTGTGGCTTTCGTTGATTAGCCCGCCTAAAATCACTTTTTGCCCGTCATTTATGCGCACGATAGAAGAAAGCTGATTGGTAGAGAGATTTGGCGGGGAGGATAGCGCGGTTGGCTGGTTTTCTATGGAGGGGTCTTTGGCGGCGGTTATGGAAGGGTTTATTTTTAAGATTACTTGGTTGTTTTGGATAGATGGCGTTACATCGAGCAAGACACCGCTAAAGACGCTAGGGTATTGGTAGCCTGTGTTTTGTATAGTGCTAGAGTTGGTGGAGGTTTGGTAGATTAGGCTTTGTGAATAGCGCAAGACATTGCCTACTGAAATGATTGCTGGCTGGTTATTTAGCGTGATTATTTTTGGGTTTGAGATAGATTTTGTCGTGCCGTATTGGTTTAGAAACTGCACGATGTCGCCTAGTTGTAGATTTTGTGAGAAAACATATACGCCGTAGTTTAGATTGCCATTTTGGGAGCTAAAAATCTCTGGGGTTGGATTTTGGGTATTGATACTTAGCTCATAGAGTTTTCCCCAATTTACGCCTATGGTGTTGCTATCATTATGCTCTATGGTAAAGATTTGCACATCGATTTGGACTTGCTGGGATAGGCGAGATTGGAGGCTATCTAGGTAGTCTTTTGCCCTATCTAGCTGGGCGTTGGTGGCGTTTATGGTGATGAGTCCTGCGCCTTTGTTGATGATGATTCTAGGGTGTTTTGGGTTGTAGCTGTCTTGCTCTTGATAGACTAGGGCGATTAGCTCATTTTCTAGCTCCCCCCAAAAATTTAGCTCATCAATGGAGTAGATTTTGGTCCCGCTTTTGCCAAAAAGCGGGCTTTGTGTGCCTTGTGAGAGGGCTTTGCTTTGGACATCTTCGCCAAGTGGGCTTTGGGAGTTTATGGGATTTTGGAGGTGCTGATAGGCATAAGAGCTACCATAGGGGCTTAAAGAGTTCATTTGGGATTCTTGTCCATAGACGACATCGGTGTTTGAGCTAGCGACACGGGCGGTGGAAATGTAGTTTATGTGAAAGGTGCGGGTATTTAGGTGGTTAAACCTTACAAGCCCGCCCTCTAGCTCATAGTGCAAATCGCTAGCTTTTGCGATAGTGGAGATGATCTCATCAAATCGTTTTTGTTTGAAATTTAGCGCGACTTTTGTGCTATCTAGTGCCTTTTTTGCGCCATTTTCATAAGAGAGGCTTAAGGAGCATTGAGATGCTAGCTCTTCAAGGAGGATTCTAGGGGATAGATTTGGGCTGCTTTGGAGGGTGAAAGATTTTTGATTGCATTGCTTTGCGGTGGCGTTTGATAGGGCTAGGAGTAGTGCAAAAATGGCATAAAATCTAAAGTGATTTGGTATTTTTGAAATCTTTGGCAAAATCATTTTGTAATATTCCTTTTATATGTTATTTGTTTTGTGATGTTGGATTTGGCTCTTGTGGGGCTAGATTTTGTTTTGTTTGGGCTAGTTGCGTGCTATGTTTTGCTTTGATATGGAGGGTTTTTTGACTTTGTTTTTTATCCATTAGCGTAATGGTGTGTGGCGTGATATGGGCTATGTAATAAGAGCCGATTTTATCCCCTAGTTTATACCATTTGTCGTGGATTAGGACTTTGTGATTTAGTATGGCTTCTATGCGTAGCTCTAGCTCCTTTTCGCCAAACACACTTAAAATGCGGTATTCTTTTTGTAGTTTTGGTTTTAGCAATGCTTCAAATTCGTGTGGATTTATCGACTCTTTTGCTTGCAAATGCGCTAAGCAAAACATAATCGCAGTAGAAGCAGTAGAAATTACAATGCGAGAAAAAATGCTTTTTAGAAAATCTGCTACCTTATTCATTTAGCGCGATCCTATCAAATATCTCGCCAAAATTGATTGCCTCAACCCTCATTTCTAAAGCACTTGCAAAGGGTGCGTTTATGGATAGATTTTGGATAAAGATAAAGGGATTTGTCTCTAAAATCTCTAGCACATCTTCTAATGCCTCGCTATCGCCTGTGGTGCTAAAAAATAGATTGTTTTGCGTAAGATTTTGCGGGGGTAGATTTTGACTTTTTGTGCGTTGTGGTTGGGTTTGTGGTGCGGGGTTTGCGGAGGTGTTTTTAGGATTATTAGCGTGGTTAGAGAGTTTTTCAAATCTAAATGGCTTTAAAAGATAGCCTAACGCCTCATTGTTTAGGGATTTTTCTTGCAAAGAATCTAGCATTTTTTTGTTTGTTGTTATGTCTATGTTTTGGGTTGATATTTTTGCTAGCTCGTTTGCTAGATTTTCTTGCTGTTGCAATGCAAAAGTTGCATTTTCTAGTCTGCTATCAGCTAGAGGGAAAATCCACATAAAGCAAACAAATACAGATAATAAAATAGGCAGGCAAAATGCTAAAATCGCTTCTTTATTTTTATGCGCAAAATGCGTATCTAGGGCGATAAAAATATGCGTGGCTTTTTTTGTGGTTCGTTGTAAAAAATGTTTGTTTAGCATTTTGGTTTTTACCCCGTTTTGAAAATCTTTTTTACATGTTGATTGCAACTATGAAAGCTACAATGTGGTGGCAATTTGTGCGAAAATATTTGCGCTAAAAATATCTTTAGGTTCTTGTTGAGCGTCATTTGTCAAATCATTTATATCTGTTTGATAATCCACAAACGCAAAATACGCGCTACTTTGAATCTCTTTGATAAAGTTTTGTATATGTGTTGGCTTGTTTGCATAGATTCCTAGCATTATGGTATTTGGTGTTTTATGGTTTTTACTGCGTTCTACAAAAACGCTTTGCAAATCCTCGCTAAAAGTTTGTTGAGAGTTGTTTTGAAAATTTGGGCGAAAATCTATGCTAGATTGCATAGTGCTATTTTCATTAGAATATATGGCTAGATTTCCTATCCACACGGCGTTTTTGCTCGCTATGGTAGAGATATTTGAAATAATCTCAAGTCTAGGCGTATATGGCTTGCGGATTTGCGCTAGAGTGCGCAGGGCGATATGTAGATGTTCGATATTTTGCAGAGTATGTTTATTGTTTGTTGCTTGTAGATTTTGGTTGGTTATGGTGTTTGCCTCTTTTAGTTTAGTGGCTTGTGATTGGAGGTATGAGGCATAGCCTAGCTTACAGCAAGGCAGGGCAAAAACAAGCGCGCAACAAGCAAACGCCTTTATGCTAGCCCAAAAGCTATTAGTTTGTAAAAAATGCTTTTTTGAAGTGTTGTAAAGTGGCTTTGGTATGTGTGGGGTGTGGATTTTTTGGTAGGGTGGGTGAGTATCTGGGATATTTAGCGTATGTGCAAAATCTAGGTTATGTTGGTTTTGTGGTTGATTTTGTGTCTGGCTTTGTAGCTCGCTTTGTAGCACAAAATCAAAACATAGTTTTTCTTTGGTTGATTCTATCTTTTTAAAACTTGCTAGAGATAAAAGGGCTTGCAAATCGCTAGAATCACTAAAATCATTAGGATCTATGGTGTCTTGGGACTCGCCTTGCTTAGCGCAATCTAGCATTTTTTCGATAAATCCATCTAAATATAGGATTTGTGGATTTTGCTTGCCATAGGCTACATTTAGAAATGCTAGCCCTGTTTTTAGCTCGGCTACACTAGGGCAATAGCTATCATAAAGCAATTCGCCATTTTTATACAGCATAAGCCAACTATCTAGCAAAAATACGCCATTAGGATTTTGCTGAAGTGAAAAAGGCAAAAGCAAAAAAGGGACTAAAATATCACAATACGCTTCCTCCTCCCTCATCGCAAACACTCGCAAATGCCCATTTTTTGACTTCACAAAAGATAGTAGATATTTTATGTCATTTTCAAAAATCCCTTTTTTTAGACAATGCTGATAAAGCGTGGCATAAATATCGCTGTGTGGCGCGTAGTCGCTAGCTATTTGGGTATTATGCCATTTGCTTAGGCTCTCTAGCTCTTTTTCTTGGATATTGCACATTATTAGCTCGCTAAATTTTGCACAAGAAATCTTTGTAAGAGAGGCTTTGGGCTTAATAGGTGCTAGGGCATAATTTAGCAAGATTTTAGGATTTTCATCACCATTTTTAGCTTCGCTTTTATTTTCATTTTGAGTAGTTTGGTGTGCGAAGTGGCGATAGTAAGCAAGTCGTTTTATGGAAATATGAGACATTTATATCCCTAAATATTGTAATTTTATAGCTTTTTTGTAGATTTTGTGGAATCAAAAAAAACGGGAATCATACAAAAATATCTACGCATTGTCAAATAATTTTTATCTTTTTTGAAAAATTTTCGCTATTTTTTATTTTTTTGGGTAGATTGGTAACTTTATTTGGCATTTTCGCCACACGATAAATGCTAAATGTTGCGATATACAAAAACATAATCAAAAAGTCAAAAATAAAACAGCGACTACAACCTGTGGCTATGTCTAATAAATGTGGGTAGATTGGAGGTAAATCTCACGCCCTAACACCTCGCAAAAGCATAGGGCGTAAATGCTATTTGGAGCTATGATACTTACAGCCTAATCCCCCCAAAACTTGCCTTGTTGCAAAATCTTTGTTACAATTCTGCCCCTTGCGTTTTAAAATTTAAACTTAAAATGCAAAATCAAAAGCGGGGCAATCATAATGTGGCAAGAAGCCCCCAAAATCTAATCAAAGGAGCAACAATGGCAATAGGAATGGGCGAGCTTAAAAAAGGGCTAAAAATCGAAATCGAGGGAATCCCCTATCGTATCGTAGAGTATCAGCATGTCAAACCGGGCAAGGGAGCGGCGTTTGTGCGCGCCAAAATCAAGTCGTTTTTGGACGGCAAAGTCATCGAAAAGACTTTCCACGCGGGCGATAAATGCGAAGAGCCAAACATCGTAGAAAAGCCTATGCAATACCTCTATCACGATGGGGACAGCTATCAGTTTATGGATACGGAAAGCTATGAGCAAACCGCGATGAGTGCCGAGCAGGTGGGCGAAGCAACCAAATGGCTACTTGATGGTATGAATGTCAGCGTCCTGCTACACAACGACAAGGCGATAAGCGTGAGTGTGCCTCAAATAGTCGAGCTAAAAATCATAGAAACCCCGCCAAACTTCAAGGGCGACACCTCATCTGCTGGCAAAAAGCCCGCCACTTTGGAATCTGGAGCGGTGGTGCAGATACCATTTCACATACTAGAGGGCGAGACTATCCGCGTAAATACCGAAACAGGCGAATATGTGGAGAAAGTGAAGTAGGGAGTAAAAAGGGGACAAAAATGGCAAAAAAGATTTTGGCTGTGCCTTGTGTAGTTGGGTGCTTTGGCTTAAGCGGGTGCTATCAAGCCACTGTAAATCTAGTCTCAAGCGGGAATTATTACCTAATGGGCGATTCAAATTGTAGGCGATATATCGAAAAAATAAGCGAAGATGGCAACTATGTAGAATGCTATAATTCTAGTGGTAAACACACAGAAAACAGAAAAACTCTCACGCCCGACCAAGTGCAATACTATCAAATGAAAGAACTGCAAAATGCCCAAAATCAAATGCTTTTTTGGCAAAGTTATAATGCAGGAATCAATGCGACTAAGAGATAGATTTTACCCACAAAATCTAGCAAAAATCATCAAACACCTCGCCACCACGCCATTCACGCCCTTGTGCAAGTGTGAAATATTTTTCCGCGCCTTGCTCCTCAAAAAAGCTACCGCGATTGATATGCACAAAGATATTATTTTCATAGATGATTTCTACAAGTGCGTAGGGCTTAATAGTGTCTTGCTGAAATCCACAAACCACAAACAAAGATTTTGTATCACTAGAGAGGGCAAAATCTAGCACGGTCGCGGAGTTGTTTTTATTTTGTGAAAACAATGCACCTTTTTGTAGCTTATAAAAATACTCCTCTAATGGCGTTTGGCTGGATTCTTTAGGGCAGAGGGGAAATTCTGTGGGTGTCCTCCAATCTCGCTGTTTAGCTATATTTGGCGATATTGCTTGTATATCACAATCTGCAATATTGAAATTTATCTCATTTGCGATAGTCTCTTGCTGTCTTTGTATGTCTTGTTCGCGGATTTGTAGCAAAAAGTCGTGCTTTGCTTTTTGTGCTTCCTCTAACTTTGGAATCAGCTCTTTATATCGTGTTTTTTCTTGCTCTGCGATATAGCCACAATTTATATGCACAAAAAATTTATTTTCATAGATTATTTTTGTAACTGCATAAGGTTTTTTATTTTTTGTTTTAATCTGACAAAGCACAAAAATCGCATCTTTATTCTCACTCATTTCAAATTTTACTATGCGAGATGAATTAAAATGATTTTTTGTGAGATTCGCGTTTCGTTTTAGATTTCTAAAATAATCCTCCAAAGGCGTATCGCTAATTTCTTTCGGACATAATATAAATTCACTAGCCGTTGTCCAATATCGTTGCACTGCTACATTTGGCGATAATGCTTTTATGTCATAGTTGTTAATTTCTTGTGGATAAATAGGCTTATAAATCCATTCGCCCATTTTGTGGTTTTCTCTAGAATGCTCATCGCGCACAAAATGTTGGTGTAAATCTTTTTTGCGCGATGATAAAAGTTGCAAGTTTTTTAGACAATGTTGTGCTTCCTCTGTGCTTACACTCCGCATCCACTCGATATTTTTATCCTCATTATTTTTTGCTCTCTCGCTCAACATACTTGGATTTTCCAAAAACGCCCTTATACTTCCGCAATAATATTCAATCTTGCTTCGCGTGATGGGGTTTAGCAAGGCATTTTCAAGTCGTGTCAAATATCTCAAATTTTGTGGGCGGTTATTTTGGCGATTGGTGTCTATATGGTCTGTGATATGTTCTTTTGTCGGTGGCTCTCCATAAAACGCTAGGGCTACAATCCTATGCACGCGAGCATTTCCAATATATAAATATCCATTTTGTAGATTTGCCTTACCAAAAGTCCAAATATTATCTAGCTTTCGTGGTTTTTTTCCTGCTTTAGCGTGGCGCAAAACCGCTCCATTATCCCGCACAGAGTAGCACTCATCTTTATAAATACATTCTTTGGTTTGCGTAAAATCATCTATGAGATTCATATTTGTCCTTTTTTATCCCTTGCTATTTTTGTAGGATTTAAAAGTTTATAGTCTTAAGTATTATATAATCTAACCTTGCGATTTTGTATATTTAGCCTCAATATAGAATTTAAATTTTAAAAAGGAGTAAAAAATGAGCAATGAAGTAAAAAAAATGTTAGCGCCTTTGGCAGAGGGGTTTGAAGAAATCGAGTTTGTAAGCATTGTAGATACTTTGCGTAGGGCTGGGGTGGAGGTAGTCATCGCTGGCGTTAATGGCTCTAACGAAGTAGGGGTGAAAAAGGATTTGCGCGCAAGTGGAAATGGTGCAAACCAAAATCTAAGCGGAGCAAAAATCGCAGAGGTGCAAATCTACACAGGGGCGCACGGCGTAGAGATATGCGCGGAAGTGTCTTTGGAGGGGCTAGATTCTAGTGCGTTGGCGGGATTTGATGGCGTAGCTTTGGCAGGGGGCTGGCAGGGAATGCTAAACCTAAAATCTAGTCAAAAACTGCGCGATATTTTGCAAGATTTTAAAGCGCAGGGCAAGCTAGTAAGCGCGATTTGCGCTTCGCCTATCGTGCTAGATAGCGCAGGCGTGCTAAGTGGGAAGTTTGCGTGCTACCCTAGCTGTGAGGCATTCACAGATGAGTCTGCGAGCGATAATGCAGACAAAAACGCAGAATCTAGCACGGACAAAAACGATAACAAAGCAAGAAAAACACCACAGCCAAAGCCCCTAAATGGCGAGTATGAGCCAAATGCAAGTGTCGTGAGAAATGGCAATCTCATCACCGCAGCGGGTCCTGCCACAGGGATTTTATTTGCCCTTGAAATCATAAGCTACCTTTTGGGGCAAGCAAAATCAAACGAGATAGCCGAACAAATGCTTGTGCCTTATCTCAAATCAAATGCTAAGATTGTGCGCGACAAAATCTAAAACAAAGCCCCAAACACCCAAAAATATGCAACAAACTGCGCAATCTCCAAAAATCAACAATACACAAAAAACCCTAGCAATCGTGTATAAAAGCAAGTATGGAGCGACAAAAAAATATGCTAAATGGCTAGCACAAGCCATAAAAAATATGAAAAATACGCAAGAGAGTGCAAAAAAAGCAAGTGAAAAAAAAGATGGCGCAAAAAAACAAACAATACAAAAAAATATAAAAAACGCAAAAAATAGCCCGATACACTGCATAAACTGCGACATATACGATGCAAAGGATATGTTAGCACAAGCCCTAAAACCATACCAAATCATCATTTTTGCAGGTGCTTTGTATGGTGGGGAGCTAAGCATAGGGGCAAGTCTAAAAGATTTTTTGGCAAGCCAAAAAAACGCCACAAAAGCCCAAAAATCCACAAAAGCCACAAAATCTACGCAAAATCCACAAGATAAATACGCTACCACCAAAACTTCCAAAATCTACCCAAATATCGCGCAAATATATTGCCTTATCATCGGGCTTAGCAGTCCCAAAAACGCGCTAAACTACCAAAAAGCCCTAGACAAAAATCTAACCAACGATGAGCAAAAAGGCATTAGATTTTACTTTTTGCAGGGTGGGATTGACTTTGATAAGCTAGATAGTGGCGATAGAGCGCGTATGGAGGCATATCGCGCTATGCTAAGAGCCAAAGAGGATAAAACCCCCGAGCAAGAAGCATTGCTAAAAAATCAAAAGCTAGATTTTGCCCGCAAAGACTTGCTAGAGCCTATCATAGATGAAATCATAAACGCGCAATAATGCCACAAGCAAAACTGTGCTAAAAAAATTACGATTATTAGATAACATAATCTTTGTATTTTACATTAAAAGCGTGATTGATTTTGTGTGAAATTCTTTATAAAAAAGGCATTGTATGATAACCAAAGATAACTTGCAAGATTTGCTTCTCTCACTTGGATTTGTAGAATCTAGCGCGCAGATTCTCACCAAAACTTTCAAAGCGCGCAAATCCCTAGCGGGGGGGGGGGGAATACTACTACTCTAAAAGTTGATTTTAAAGCAAAAACAATCAGCTACCTCCCGCTTGATGAGAGGTTTAGCGAGGGAGAATATCCAAGCAAAGATAAACCAAGCAATGGCTTTATTATCCACCGCCACACCACGACAAATTTAAGCTCAAATGAAAATTTTGTCTGCCTTTTGGCTGTGGATAGACTTTTAAGCAAAGGTTATGAAGCAAGGCATATCATCTTAGAGCCGACTTTCAAAGTCGGACATAAACCGAAAGTCTATGGTGATATTTTGGTGCTTAATCAAAATTTTGAAAATCTTATTTTGATTGAAAACAAAACCTATGGCAAAGAATTTGACAAAGAATGGCAAAATATGCTTAAAGATGGCGGACAGCTTTTTAGCTACTACGCGGTAAATAAAACACCATTTTTGTGCCTTTTAGCGTATGATTTTGATTTTGCGTCAAACAAAATTATTTACAAAAGCCACATTATCACTACCAAAGACAATAAAGAGCATTTACAGCTTGTAAATGACGGAGTAGAAAAAGACAAACAAAAACTAGGCTTTGAGGATTCTGCAAACGCCAATGCTAAAGATTATTTCAAAGTGTGGAGCGAGACTTATCAGTTTGCCACTACGACAAAAGGATTGCTTGAAGATGATATTTTGCCATATTTAGTAGGCAAAGAAAAATACACACTTAGCGACTTACAAGTCGTCCCTTACAACGAGATTGCAAACATTTATCACACATTTGCTACTATTTTGCGAAATAACGCCATAGGCAACTACGAAAACACATTTTATGTGCTTGTGGATTTATTTTTATGTAAAATCATCGATGAGCAAAGCAACCCGCAAGATTTGCAGTTTTATTACAAAGGCGTGAGTTATGACAATCCTTTTCACTACATAGATAGATTGCTAAATCTCTACGAAAAAGGCATTGACACGCTTTTTAAGAAAAAAGTTGTCAATATCTCAAAAAGTCAAATAGATTCTCTTTTTACCCAAGCCAAACGCTACAAAGGAGAATTTAAAGCCAAAATTGAAAGCATTTTTGACAAACAAAGTATTTTAATATCAAAAAATTTAACTTCATCGAAGTCGAAAATGAGGAGGAATTTTTTATTAACTTCAAAGTGCTTATTCAAATAAGCAACCTTATCCAAGATTTTTATATTACCCAAAGTGAAAACAATCAATTTTTAGGCGACTTGTTTGAGGGATTTTTAAACCGCTCTGTGCATCAAACAGAGGGGCGATTTTTTACCCCTACGCCTATTACAAATTTTATTATTTCCTCATTGCCTACGCTCTCATCACAGCCAAAAGTGCTAGATTTTGCTTGTGGAGCGGGACATTTTTTGACAGAATTTATCACGCACAATCAAAATGCTAAACTTTATGGCATCGAGAAAAACAAAGATTTAAGCAAAGTCGCCAAAACAGCCTGTGTCCTGCATAATGCAAGTCAAACGCAAGTGATTTTTCAAGACGCGTTAGATTTTGTCAAAGAAGCATTTGCTAGGGATTTTGAAAATGGCAGTTTTGATATAATCATTTCAAATCCACCCTACTCTGTCAAAGGCTTTTTAAGCACACTTACACAAAAAGCATTAGCAAATTTTGAGCTAAGTCAAAGCATCGATACTAAAAGCTATGACAAAAATGGCTCTATTGAATGCTTTTTTATCGAGCGTGCAAAGCAGTTTTTAAAAGAAAATGGGCTTTTGGTGCTGGTCTTACCTGTAAGTGTATTGCAAAAAGGACAAATCTATGAAAAAACGCGCGAGATTTTATTTGCACATTTTAAACTTCTCGCCATTGTCGAGCTAAACTCACGCACTTTTGGCTCCACAGGCACACAGACAATCATTCTTTTTGCCAAGAGGGTAGAAAAATACGCCAAAGATTTGATTTGCGCTTTGCAAGAAACAAAATTTGATGACGAGCGAATAGCAAATGATTTTGATAAAAAAGACTTTTTGAGGGAATATTGTGATTTTGTGGGCTATGATTATGATGAGTTTAGAGCGTTTATGGGTGGAGGCGATTTAGCACAAAATCTAGCACAAAATGAAGTTTTCAAAGACTACAAAAGCGATTTTGACTCCACTAAACCAAAAGTGTTTAAAAAAGTAGCTATTAAAGAAAGCGACAAAAAAGATTTATTTGAGCAATCAAGCTTTTTTATGCCAGACCTAAGCCCAAAAGAATCAAAACAAGCCCTTCATAATTTTGAAAAAAGCACAGAATTTAAAGAAGCTACAAAGGCATTTTATGTGAAGCAGTTTTTAGCGCAGATTCGCCATTTAGAGCAAGAAAAAATGCTTTATTACGCGCTTATTTGCGATGAAAAAGTGCTTGTGCTAAAAAGCCCAAATGACAAAAACACCCAAAACAAAAGCAACAAAGCAAATATAGTCAAATTTTTAGGCTATGATTGGAGCAAACGCAAGGGCGATGAGGGGATTAAATACCAAACCACCACGCTAGAAAACGATGAGTTAAAAGAGGGCAAAGATGACAGCGATGAGGAAAAGAAAAGCAAAGAAGCCCTGCGCAATATCAACTCTGTCAAATACATTAGCACCCCACTTTATAATCCAAATGACAAAGAGGACAAAAGCAAACTTGCCTTTGGTATCAAATCTTTTATACGCGCCCAAGAGCAAGATTTAGATTCGCAAGATATACATAGTGAGCTAGAAGCGATTTTATCAAATCTACAAAGCAAAGAAGCAGATTCTTATAGTCTTTTTGTAAGCGATATAAAATCTATGCTTGATTTTACCCGCGCAGAGTTTAGCAAAGCGATTAGTCTAAATCCTGCCACGCAAAATAGCGCAAATAATCTTTTTGAAAATTCTAAATTTGAGATGGTAAGATTAGGCGAAGCAATAGCAGAAAATCCAAAATCAAAAATTCAAGTCAATCAAGTCAAAGAAAACACAAAAGGCAAATATCCTTTTTACACAAGTGGGCTAAACATTTATCGCTACGATGAAGCATTGATAAGCGGAGAAAATATATTTTTATCCACAGGCGGAAACGCATTAGTGCAATTTTATGACGGGGAAAGTGCCTATTCTACCGATACTTACGCAATTAAAAGCCGTAATGAAAATGAATTTTTTACAAAATTTATTTACTTGCTTTTAGAAAATATTACACCTATAATTAACGAATTTTACTTTAAAGGAATGGGCTTAAAACATTTACAAAAAACAGAATTTAAAAATATAAAAATCCCCAAACCGCCCCTAGAAATCCAACGCCAAATCATAAGCGAATGCGAGAGCGTAGAATCCCAAAGCCAACATATAAAAGACTTAATCGCGTTGTATAGGGATTTAATTAGCGCGATTTTAAATAAATGTGGCATAAGCGATACCCACCCCCTAACCCCCTCCGCAAGGGAGGGGGAAATAAGAGGAGAATCCTCTGCAATCAAGGGGGAATCTATGCCGTCATTGCGAGAATCGCGAAGCGATTCGTGGCAATCCACAAACACAGATTTACTTATAGAATCTCTATTATCCCAAATCACCACGCTACAATCTAACCTTGATTTTAAAATATTACCCACCCCTAAATCGCCCTCGTGCTGCGGGAGGGGACTTGATTTGTCTTTTGTGAATGACACACCACCCCAAACCTCTCGGCTAAGGGGAGGGGCTTATTTTGATTCCTCCCTTGCGGAGTCGCCACTCTCTCTTTCCCCCTCCCTTGCGGAGGGGGTTAGGGGGTGGGTGCAATCCCCCGATTCGTCATTGCGAGGGAATGAAATGAGCGTGGCAATCCACACCGATTGTCATACTGACCCTGAGCAAAGCGAAGGGGAAGTATCCAAAAATCCACAAAATAGAGATATTTCGGCTTTTTCAAAGCCTCAATATGACAAGAATATAGATTGCCACGATTTGACTGCGTCAAATCTCGCAATGACGGATTTACTAAAATCCCTCCCCACACCACCAAAACAGGGTTGGGATAAAGTCGCTTTAAGCAATGGCGACATTTTTGAGCTAACAATCGGCGAACGAGTGCTTGATAGTGAATTGCACGAGCAAGGCAAAATCCCTGTGTATAGCGCAAATGTAACCAAACCCTTTGGATTTATAAACAAAGAATTGCTAGAAAAACTAGGCGATTATGACAGAGATAGCGTGCTTTGGGGGATTGATGGCGACTTTATGATAGGTTTTGTGCCGAAAAATACGCCGTTTTATCCTACCGACCATTGCGGAGTGCTACGCATTAAAGACAAAAGCACAAATATGCGAATCGCGGGATTTGGGCTAGAAAATGAAGGGCGCAAATTTGGATTTAGTCGAAACTTACGCGCTTCGATTAGCCGAATCAAATCGCTTAAAATCCCCTTGCCACCTTTACGCGAGCAAGAAAAAATCATCAACTGCATTGAGAGCATAGAATCCAAAATATCCGCGCTAGATTCTACCCTCCCCGCGTTAGAACGCACCAAATCCCAAATCCTGCAAAAATATCTTTAGCATAAACATTGTTTTTGATAAAATGGCAACTTTATAAACCAACCAAACCCACCAAATCAAAACCCACTTAAAAGCTATAAAACTTTGCGACAAAATGACTTATGATTTCTAAGGATAAATATGCTACATAGCCCACAAACGCTTCATCAAAATGCCCAACACCTCACGCCAAATTCCACAAACCCCACGCTAACTAAGCCAACCCTATCCTCTACCAAGCGCGCCATAGCTAGCCAAAAATGGCAAGTTTTTAAGCGCAATAAAAGAGCGTTTTTTTCACTATATGTGTTTTTGTTTTTGTGCTTTGTCTCGCTTTTTGCCCCGTTAATCGCCAATCACAAGCCCTTACTAATTTATCACAATCATAGCTTTTATTTCCCGTTATTAAAATTCTACCCCGAGAGTGCGTTTGGAGGGGATTTTGAGAGTGAGCCAGACTATAATGATCCTTTTGTCAAAAACGAATTATTAAAAGATAGCTTTGTGCTAAAACCTTTGATTGCATATTCTTATGATACGATTATTTTAGATTTAGATACCAATTCCCCTACGCCACCTGATTTTAAGCATATTTTAGGTAGCGATGACCAAGCGCGAGATGTCGCTGCTAGACTTCTTTATGGGCTTGCGATTTCTATCGCATTTGGGCTAGTGCTTAGCGTGTTTTGCGTGATTATCGGTGTGAGTGTGGGCGGGGTTTGTGGGTATTATGGTGGGCTTGTGGATTTGCTAGGGCAAAGGGGCATAGAGATATATGCTAGCGTGCCGATTTTGTTTTTGCTAATCATTTTGTCTAGCTTTATTGTGCCTAGTTTTTGGTGGATTTTGGGTATCGTGCTTGCGTTTAGCTGGATAAGCCTTGTTGGTGTGGTGCGTGCGGAGTTTCTAAAAGCTAGAAATATGGAGTATGTCAAAGCGGCAAAGGCATTAGGGCTTAGCAATGCGCGGATTATGTTTAGGCATTTGTTGCCAAATGCGATGGTTGCTACGATAACTTATATCCCTTTTATTATGGCGGGGAGCATTAGCACGCTTGTTACGCTTGATTTTTTGGGGTTTGGTATGCCTGTGGGTAGCCCCTCACTTGGCGAAATCTTAGAGCAAGCAAAAAATAACCTAACCTCCCCACATTTAGCCATAAGCGGATTTTTGGGCGTGGGGATTTTGCTTTGTGTGCTGGTGTTTATAGGCGAGGGCGTGCGCGATGCCTTTGACCCTAGAATCAAACATAAACAAACGCGCTAAGTTTCAAAACTCTATATAATGCAAAAAAACAACGCAAAAAATTACATAAAACAATGCGATTTAGCGACTATTCCCCGCGTCTATCTAGCTCGCTGATATTTAGCCCGATGAATTTATATGCCAAAAAGATGACTAAAGGCCAAAAGCATATCAAAAATAACGACCATAGCATTTCACACGCTCCTTTTTAGAAAATTTTCAAACGAATATAAATCTAACAAAAAAACCAAAATCTAGCAAACCCCAACAAGCAAAATCATAGACAATTTCGCGCACAAGATTAAAGCAACTTCGCACCCACGATTCACACACGATTGCACCATAAAAACCAAAACCTAATACGAATGCGAATCCAAATCGCTTAGCTCCATTTTTTTGCTATCCATTTTGCGCCACACAAGCACGATATAGCCTAGCACAAAGGGGATTGTGAGGCTTACATAGCCCATCACGCTTAGCGTGTAGTAGCTTGAGCTTGCATTTGCGATAGTAAGCGAGCTTTGCAAATCGCTTAGACTAGGATAAAACGCGCTATCCCCCAAGCCCACATTCAAAAACACCGCCATCACCGCGCACACCACGCCCACGCCCAAAGCAAAAATCCCTTTTGTGCCTTTAATGCTAAAAAAGATTCCCGCTAGCACGCACACCACGCCTATAAGAAGCAACACTACAATCAATGGATTTTGCAAAAAGCTCTGCAAATACAGATTCTCCACCATTACCACTTCGCCACTCTCACTTATGCCAAAGCCCTCTTTCAAACAAATCCACGCTAAAAATCCAAGAAAAAATGGCAAAAACAACGCCGTATTTACTACTATGTCTTTGCGGGATTTTTGCGTGATATTTTCGTTTGCTATGGCGTTTATGAAATAGCTCTCCGCTAAAATCCTGCTTAAAAACACGAGTGCAAAGCCTAGCAAATAATTACACGGATTTGCCAACGCTTCTAGCCCGCGCCACTCACTCTGCCACTCTACAAAATTTTGAGAATCTAGAGTGAAATATGAACCGCTAAAAAATGTGCTCACCGCCACGCCGATAAGAAACACGCCCAAAATCCCGTTGATTTTCAAAAACACTTCATAGGTTTTTGCGCCGAGTAGATTGCCCTCTTTTTTGCGGTATTCATAGCTTACGGCTTGCACAATAAAGCAAAAGAGTATCGCAAGCCACACCCAATACGCCCCGCCAAAGCTCGTAGCATAAAACAGCGGAAATGCCGCAAACGCCGCCCCGCCAAAAAGCACTAGCGTGGTAAATCCTAGCTCCCATTTTTTGCCCAAAGTATTGATAAGCAGGGATTTTTCCTCTTCATTGCTTGATAGCCTATCGATAAGCCCTTGCCCACCTTGCACAAAAAACATAAACACCAAAAGCCCGCCTAGCAAACTCTCTAACACCCACCAATACACTTGCAAATGCGCTAATTCTAATCCAAAAAACATCTAAAATCCTTTGCTTATGGTTTTTTTCATAATGCCAAGCTCGGCGAGTAAGAGCGCAGTGAATAAAAACAAAAATAAGAAAAATGAAATTTGAATGTTGGTGTGCGAGAGGTTTGTCGCAGCGATATGCACAGGCATCAAATCCTGTATCGCCCACGGCTGCCTGCCCACCTCTGCGACTATCCAGCCCGCCTCTGCTGCGATGTAGCCAAAGGGTATCGCCACCACGCAACACCATAAAATCTTTCTAAACTTTTGCACATCATTTGCCATAGAGAGATACAGCACCACGATAAAAAGCACAAAAAACGCAGAACCTAACGCCACCATCAAATGAAAGCTATAAAAAGTAATCGCCACAGGTGGCACAGCCCTCTCTTTTGATTCTAAGTAGCCATAGCCAAAATTGCTCATATTTGCCTGCAAGATAGATTTTTGCTCCTCCATAGCCTGCGTGTCATTTTGCTCTTTTGCTTCTTTGTAGGATTTTAAGGCTTGCACGGCGAGCTTGCCTGAAGCGATTTTAGAATCTAGAGAGGGGATATTTTTTTCCTCATTGCCAAAGACTAAGTCATTTATCCCGGGAATAAACCCGCCACTATCCCTCGTGCCTAAGATTGAGAGCGCGTAGGGAATGGTAAAATCAAACAAAAATGTCGGCTTTTCATCGCCTAGCTTTTTTTCAGGGTTTAGTATGCCAAATGCCACAAGCCCCGCCCTATGCTCGCCATCATAGATTCCCTCCATTGCGGCGAGTTTCATCGGCTGCTTTTGGGTAACTTGATACGCACTCTCATCGCCACTAAAAAAGAGAAAAATCGAAGTGAGAAGCCCAAAGCTAGCCCCGACTATGAGAGACCTTTTCGCCTCCCAAATATGCCGCCCGCGAAGCAAAAACCACGCGCTTATGCCCATCACAAAAAGCGCGGAAATCACATAGCCACTCGCAATAGTGTGGAGGAATTTCGCCACTGCCACAGGGGAGAGAATCACCTCTAGCACGCTACTCATCTCATTTCGCGCACTATCGGGGTTAAATATCGTGCCGATAGGGTATTGCATCCAGCCATTTGCAACTAATATCCAAAACGCAGAGAGATTGCTCCCAATGGCAACGAGCCACGAGGAGAGGAGGTGGAATTGCTTTGAGACGCGATTCCACCCAAAAAACATCACCGCAAAAAATGTCGCTTCTAAGAAAAACGCGATAATGCCCTCAATCGCAAGTGGTGCGCCAAAAATATCGCCCACAAACCAGCTATAATTTGCCCAATTTGTGCCAAACTCAAATTCCATTATAATGCCTGTGGCGACACCGATAGCGAAATTTACGCCAAAAAGGGTGAGCCAAAATTTCGTAATTTTTAGCCATTTTTCATCGCCACTTTTGACATAGATACTCTCCATAATCGCTACGATGAAGCTAAGCCCCAAAGTCAGCGGGACAAACAAAAAGTGATAAATCGCGGTGAGTCCAAACTGCGCTCTACTCCAATCGACACTTAATTCCATATTTACTCCTTTTGTGTGGGATTTGTGAAATTTGTGGGATTTGTGTGTGTGGGATTTATGTCGTTTATGTGCGCGGTATCGTGTGATTTTGGTTGGATTTTGCTTTGGTTTAGTTGGGCGGTGTCTGCGGTGGTATTTGTGTTTGGCGCGGGGGTTTTAAAATGTGCATTTGTTGCGGGCATATTTTTGTCGCCTGTGTGCGTGAAATCGCTTTGTTGCGTGAGATTGCCTAGCACAAATTGAGATTTTGCTTCGCTTGTGCCTAGAGTGGCTAGCGAAGTATCATAGACAAAGACTTTGAGCACGCCAAACATTATGATGAGTTTGATAGCTATCACCGCCCACAGCACTCTACCAAGCGTCATATTTCTAAACCCATCGACATAAAAGATAAAGATATTTTTTAGGAATGTCATTTCGCCCCGTTTTTAAGTATTTGACTTGCAGAATCTATAAAGCAGAATCTATAAAAAGATTATCAAAAAGGCGAAATTATAAGCCTATTTTGTTAATTTGTATTGAGAGTTTGTTACAAAAATGTGTAAAAAATCGAGTAAATATGTAGTTTTTGTGTAGAAAATAGAATTAAGCAATACGAAGGCATATATTTGATTTTGCAAAATCTAGCGTGTAGCTTTAGATGTTTTTTTTACCATTTATACAAGTCATACAAGCGTGCTAAATGACGCGATAAATACCACGCCAAACGCCGACTAAACTGTATAAAAAATCGCGCTAATTTTTCTTAAATCCAATAAATAATCTATTTGTTACCATTGCTACCATTTTAGTTTGCCCGTGCGATTTTCGTTTTTTAGTAGCATTCTTATATCTGCATTCCTACTTTATTTTGAGTTCTATGCTTTATTGAAAATCATTTTATAAAACAACTTTGTGCGATATTTGCGCTCGGTATTTAGCTCGGATTTTAAGTCTAGCTTGAATTTCATATCAAAAATTCTGCATACTTTAGCATTTACACTTAATTTATGGCAGGTTTTAACATACTGCGAAATGCGCTTACTTTTATCAATCGTTTTTTCCAAATCCAACACATTTTCGCCTTTTATATATCGAAGCATTCTGTCTTTAAAATGTGGCTCAAATATATCTATATTTATTTCTTGTTCTTTGATATACGCCTCAAATTCTTGTGGCGATTTTTTTCTATTTGTTGGGAATTTGGTTTTTGTAAAGTTAGAAAATTTACATTCGTCAATATTGCCACTTGCATTAGTTTGCCCATATCCTAAGCCACCTCCTCCTTTGTTTGCGACATTTACATTTACACTAGCATCAAAACCACTGCTTTGCTTATTTGATTCAAATTGTTCCTCCAAATAATTAAACTCCCACACGCTAGCACCCATACACGCTGCCATATCCTCCATTACCAAGTTTAAATGTTCAAAATAACTCTCCGCAAAATCCAACATAGGATAGTAGCATTTATCTGTGTGATACAAATCACTCCTAACCGCTATTCCTTGATAATTTCCAATAGGTGAATTTTTATCACCACTAAATAGCTCCTTGTTTTGCGTATCATCAAGGCAGATTATCTTAAAATCCTCCTTTTCTATCTCTTCCTTAAATTCCGCATATTCAGGGTCTAGCCTCATCGCATTTTGCGTTTTCTCATCTATAATCAAAACTTTTTCTTGCTCTTTTTCCATTTTTAACTCCTTATTTTTTTGTTAGCAAATAGGCGACAAATGCTACCAAAGCTATGCCACCCATTATAGCGACAAGTTTATTTTTGTTCGCACCGACTTGTTGAGTAGATTCAACTCTAGCTTCAAATTCACTTTTTAGCTCCAAAAAGTGATTGTATTCAAGCCCCATCACTTCAAGTGTTTTTTGTATAAGTTCGTCTGAAGTGTCCTTGTCCCACACGATTAGGGCGATTCGCCTCCGTCCTATATCATCGTATTCGGGGTGATACAAAGCACAAAAAAACTTTCTATTTTCAAGTTCGCAATAATATTCCCCATCAACATTCACATTTTGAGAATCTTTTAAAATCGCATTTACACATTTTTTTTGTGCTTCACCTGTGATAAGTTTGCCATTTTGTGCGGTTGTATGTTGGCGATTATTTGCTTTATTTTTGCCTTGTATAGTAGCACTTATCATTTGTCGTCCCCTTTAGCTTATGGTTAAATCATTAGAAGTTGTGATAAAGTCATATAACTCGCGCTGTTTTGTTTTACCATTAAATTGGGTTAAATCAAAAACTTGGCATTTATATTTGCCTTTGTCGCCAATTTCATTGATTAGTTTTTGTATTTGGGCTTCGCCTATATCTTTGGGGCATTTATCCCTATGTGTGCCGATAATTTTAAGCTCAAAAGATTCTCTTTGGCACATTTCTTTATGTGCTTCCAAATCAAGAACTATTTGCTTTTTGATATTGTCATCTGCGAAATAATCATTAGCCCTAAACACATAAATATATATTGCGCCTATTTGCAAATCTCTCCTTGCTCGCAGATTTTCATCATCATTATCTCTAGCCCCAGCGGTATTTATAAGGCATATCCTGTTCTCAAAAATTTCAAACTCATCTTTTTCAAGTTTGCTAGTGGCATCATGATTTTCAAATTTTCCGCCCTTAAGTATATGCCATATCGTATCTTTGCCCACGCCCGTTTCACCCGTCAAAAATATGATTTTCTTGGGTTTTGTTTTGGGCTTATTTGGTTTTTTATCATCATCGCCGAACGCATAAACTAAGCCCGCTAATGCTCCTACTCCTGCTACTACTGCGCCTGCTACCCATATTGCACCGGGTATAGCTAATGGTAATGGCATTTTTAACTCCTTTTATGTGTTTGTAATGTTCATTCTAAAATTTTTGCTAATGCCTTGTTGCTCTTGTAAGATATTGCAACATTTTGCATTTAGCTTATAAAACTCCGCCTTTGATAAAACGCTAGAAAAATACTTCTCAAACGCTTCATCTACCCTGCAAACTATGGGGCGTTTGTCATAGATTTTGCATTCATTTGTAGCTAAATCTAAATGCCTACACACCCCATCTCCGCTATGATAATCGCTTAGCTCATCAATGTGTGCTATACTCTTACAGCAAGCACCACATTTTGTGCATTCAAACGATTCTAGTTTGCCCTGTGCGTTGCTTAATGCCTTTGTTTTTTGTGCATCGCTTAACGCTTGTGTGTATTTTGCGTTTCTTAGCACTCGTGTTTTTTGTGCGTTATTTAACTCTTTTGTGTCTTGTGAGTGTTTTAACTCTCGTGTCTTTTTTGCGTTTTCTAACGCCTTTGTTTTTTGTGTCTTTTCTAACTCCATTTTCCTCTTTATCCACACCCCCTAAAATCTAAAATATAATGCAAGTATTTGCATTTGATATTAGACAAAAAAAAAAAAAAACGGATTTTAAATATGCGTGGGTTTAGTGTGGTGGTTTTTAAGGATTTTGGTAAAACCCTTTTTTGTTGCGTGATAAATTGCGCGGTAATTGCGTGATAGTTGGTAGTGGTGTGCTAAGATTTTGGATTTATACCACAAGCATAAAAAACGACAGCAAAAAGGCAGTAAATGCTACAAGTAAAGAATCTAAATGCTTTTTTTGGGGATTTTGCTCTGCAAAATATCAGCTTTAGCCTCGCAAAAAACGAGCGACTAGGCATACTAGGCGAGAGTGGCAGTGGCAAAAGCCTGCTATCCCAACTCCTGTTAGGGCTAGCTAGCCCAAGACACATAAGCGGGGAAATCCTCTTTGAAAACAAAGCGATTTTAAGCAATGCTAAACATACAAAATCTAGCGATTCTCTCTATGCGAAAGATTTGCAACTTATTCGCGGACACCAAATCGCCTATATCCCACAATCCCCCCTAAGCGCGCTAAATCCGCTTCACACCATACAAAAACAAATAGGCGAAATGTTTATCCTGCATAAAGACAAAGTAGGGAATCTATCCAAAAACGACATATCAAATCTTATCGATGAGGCATTGCATAGCGTGGGGCTAAAAAGCGAGCTAAAATCGCGCTTCCCTCATCAGCTAAGTGGCGGGCAAAGACAGCGGGCAATCATCGCAATGATGACTGTGCTTAGCCCAAAAGTGCTTATTTGTGATGAGCCTACGACTGCGCTAGATGCGAGCATTCAGCGACAGATTTTGGATTTGCTTTTGGGGCTAAAAAATGTCGCGCTTATAATGATTAGCCACGATTTGGGGGTGATTAGGTATTGCACGCAAAATCTAATCATCATAAAAGATGGGCAGATATTGCAACAAAGAAAAACAAATGAGATAATCTCTGCTACGACAAATCCACCCACAAAGATTTTGGGTATGCAAGAAAAAATCCAACAAAGCAAAGACGCAACAAAATCTAGCCAAAATCACGCCTACACACAAATGCTACTAAACGCCCTAAAACTTGAAAAAAACACATCTATCCCACAAAAAAAAGAAATCCTGCGACTAAGCAAGGTGGGAATCTGCTATGAAAAAAGGGCTTTTTTTACGCATAAAAGATTTTGGGTTTTAAGCGGGGTGGATTTGGTGCTATATCGTGGGGAATGTTTGGGGATTATAGGGGAGAGTGGCAGTGGCAAATCTAGCCTAGCACTAGGCATACTAGGGCTTATCTCACATAGCGGGGAAATCTCTATAAAGTCAAACCTTATGTCAAGCGTAGATTCAAGCGTTTTTTCAAACGACTTAGATTCTAGCGTGAAATCTATATTAGAATCTAGCGTAGTTTTGCCTCCAAAAAAGCGTGATAAATCCTTTTGCAATGCCGTGCAAATCGTCTTTCAAGACCCGCTAAATTCGCTAAATCCTAGATTTTGCGTATTTGAGATTTTGCTAGAGGCGTTGGGCGATGAAAATGCTTTGGAGGACAAAGGCGATGGCAAACAAAACAAAAAAGACGCAAAATCCCAAAAAATAGCGCGTATCTTAGGGCTACTAAAAAGCGTGGGGCTTAATGAGGAGTTTTTGTATCGCTATCCAGAGAGCCTTAGCGGTGGGCAAGCACAGCGCGTATCTATCGCTAGGGCTCTCGCAAAAAATCCTAAGATTTTATTGCTAGATGAGCCCACAAGTGCGCTAGATAAAAGCACGCAAAAAGAGGTATTGGGGCTACTTTTGGATTTGCAAAAAAAATATGGGCTAAGCTATGTGTTTATCAGCCACGATTTGAGCGTGATAAAGGCTATGTGTCATCGTGTGATAGTGCTAGCAAATAGCGCGAAGCTAGATGGCTTGCACGGGAGTAAAAATGGGGGTGAAGGCGGGGGTGAGAATGGGATAGATGGCACAAGTGTGGCAAAAAATATCGGTGGTGTGAGTGGCGTGGTGGTAGAGAGCGGGAGTGTAGATGAGGTGTTTGCCTCGCCCAAAAGTGCCTATACAAAATCCCTTTTGGAAGCGTATATTTGAGTTTAGCTAGCATTAAAGTGGGGTTTTGTCAATTTTTGTGAGATAGATTTTGCTATGTTGGTTTTTTTGTATTGATTAGGTGTTAAAAATGTCAAACTAAGGTTTTTTGCAAAAAATCGTAGATTGCCACGATTTTGCAATTTGTAACAAAGTCGCAAAATCTCGCAATGACAAAATCTTGTCATACTAAGGGCTTTAGCCCGAAGTATCTCTAAAATCTAAAAACAACAAGAGAGATATTTCGCTAACGCTCAATATGACAATCAGTAAGAGAGATATTTCGGCTTTTTCAAAACCTCAATATGACAAACCTCCCCTGTCATTGCGAGCGTTGCAACGCAACGCGTGGCAATCTATGATTTTGTCATAATTAGTTTTTTTATTTGTCATACTGAGGGCTTTAGCCCGAAGTATCTCAAATGAAAAACAAAAATAGAGATATTTCGCTACGCTCAATATGACAAAAGTGGCGTTTGTCATATTGAGCGAATGAAAAAAAGCGTGGCAATGTTTTGCAATGACGATACCCACCCCCTTAATCCCCCTCCGCAAAGGAGGGGGAAAATCTGTCATTGCGAGCGTTGCAACGCAACGCGTGGCAATCTATGGTTTTTGTCATAATTAGCTTTTTTTATTTGTCATACTGAGGTTTCACAAGAAATCGAAGTATCTCAAGCAAAAAACAACAAGAGAGATATTTCGCTAACGCTCAATATGACAAAAGTAGCGTTTGTCATATTGAGCGAGTGAAAAAAAGCGTGGCAATGTTTTGCAATGACGATACCCACCCCCTTAATCCCCCTCCGCAAAGGAGGGGGAAAATCTGTCATTGCGAGCGGATTTGTCAAATCCGCGTGGCAATCCAAGATAAATCCATCATTGCGATTTTGTTAAAAAGTCGCAAAATCGTAGCAATCTATAATCAAAAAACCACAAAAAGCGTTATTTGGCAATCTATAATTAAAAAAATCACAAATTTTTGCAAAAACATAAGTCTTATAAAAAACCACAATCAACACTAAAGCGTAAGCAAAAATGCCTCTAGGGCTTCTATCTCTTCTACGGTTAGTTTTAGCTCGCGGATAAGCGGGTCAAGTTTTGGAGCTAGGCTGTCATTGCTCGCATCATAGCCGATAGAAAATCGCTTCGTATCTGCAAAAGGAAATGCCGCATCATAAAGATGAATAAGCCCTACTAGGTTTGGCGAGATGCCATTATGCAGGTATGGTGCGCTTTTGCCGACATTTACCAAACTAGGCGTCCTAAAAGCCCCGCTATCAATGGGATTTTGGCTTACCTCATATCGCCCCAAATCCTCTAGCCCCCTCCCATAAAACGCCACACCGATATTATGAAACTTTTTATCACTCAAAATCGCTCCATAATGGCAATTCATACATTCGCCCTTGTTGCGAAAAATATCTAGCCCAAATAGCTCTTTATCGCTTAGTGCGCTATATTCGCCTTTTAAAAAACGATTAAACCTCGTATTTTGCGGGACTAAAGTGCGCTCATAAGTAGCGATTGCCTTAGTGATATTTTCTATGGTGATTAGGGCTTTTGCGCGGGCGATATTTGCCCTGCTTAGTGGCTTTGCAGGGGTTTTTGTAGTGGATTTTGGGCTAGATTTTGGGATAAAATCGGCTACCACATTTTTGCTAGCATTTTGACTAAAATCGATTTTGCTAGAATCTACTCTAGTGAGCTTATGAAATGCTTTGTTGCCAAATACCGCTTGGGCTTGGGCTTTGACTTCATCGCGCTTTAGCGGTGGGAGGTGGGATAGCTTTGAGTGGCTATCATCTGCGTTTTGTGGCATTGGTTTTTCATCTTTTGTAGTTTTTGCTTTTGTAGTTTTTGGCAGGGGGGTTTTGGATTCTTGTTTGATTTCATTAGCTAGATTTTTTACTTTAGAATCCAAATTAGAATCTAAGCTAGATTTTTGCCTAGATTCCCCGCCATCCAAATCCCGCGCATTATCTCCAAAATCCTCCCTTATATGCTCTTGCACAAATCGTTCATAATCCTCCCCTTTTGCTTCTTTGAACGCATTAGGCTCGCTTAAAGCCCACGCTTTTTGTAGCTCACTATCCCCAAAGCTAGCGACAAACAGCGCGTAATATTCGCTCGCTTCTTTGATAGATTTTTCCGCATTTTTTAGGGTATTTGCCATTTCTACGGGGTCTATCATTGGTCCTAGTGCCTGTGCTTCTAGCCCCTGCGCTCTGCCGTCCCAAAACAGCAATGGAAAAAACCCGCTCATTTCAATATTTGGCGCGTTTCTGCGCCCTTTTTGTCCATTATGCCCCATAGAGTTTGGCATTCCATCGCTATACCCTAGCTCTTTATGATGACAGCTAGCGCACGCAAACTGCCCGCTTTTAGACAATCTCGTGTCGTTAAATAGTTTCTCGCCTAGCGTTTTTTTGGCATAGGAGTATGGATTTTCTTTTGGAAAAGGCGCGGATTTTGGTAGGGGGGCAAACTCCTCCCATTCACTCTCTACGCTTTTATCTAGCGTAGGTTTTGCCCACTGCTCCACAGGCTTGGCATACGCAGCGCGATATTTGGCATAGTCTATGTTAGAGCTTTGGGCGGTGCTTTTTGCGTTTGCCTTTGCTAGCGCGACAAAGGCGACACAAATGGCGATAACAACGGCGATTATGGATTCCATAGCGTTGTGCGTGAGGGCGTCTCTAAGGCGTTTAAATGTCGTGTTTAGCATTTTTGTTGATTGTTGCATTTTCTATCCTTTTAGTGTGATTTAGTGTGATTTTGTGTAGTTGGCGTTATTTGTCATTGCAAGCCGTGCTAATGGCAAGTCGTGGCAATCTACAACCTTGTCATATTGAGGGCTTTAGCCCGAAATATCTCAAGCGCAACACAACAAGAGATATTTCGCTAACGCTCAATATGACAATGTAGTTATTTCCCGATCGCTTAGCGGAGGGGGTTAGGGGGTGGGTATCGTCATTGCGAGAAAATCCGTTAGGATTTTCGTGGCAATCTATAATGAAAAAACCACAAAAAGCGTTATTTTGAAAGTTTATACTTTATAGATTGCCACGCGCAACGAGTTGCGCTCGCAATGATAAATTGTCATTGTCATACTGAGGGAGCGGAGCGACCGAAGTATCTCAAGCAAAAAAACAACAAGAGATATTTCGCTATCGCTCAATATGACAATGTAGTTATTTCCCGATCGCTTAGCGGAGGGGGTTAGGGGGTGGGTATCGTCATTGCGAGAAAATCCGTTAGGATTTTCGTGGCAATCTATAATGAAAAAACCACAAAAAGCGTTATTTTGAAAGTTTATACTTTATAGATTGCCACGCGCAACGAGTTGCGCTCGCAATGACACATTGTCATTGTCATATTGAGGGCTTTAGCCCGAAATATCTCAAGCGCAAAACAACAAGAGAGATATTTCGGCTTTTTCAAAACCTCAATATGACAAAAGTGGCGTTTGGACTGCCACGCTTCTACCCTACGCGCAAAATCTCGCAATGACAGCGTGATATGGCAATATTAAACCAATTATGCTTCCTTTATGCCTCCTTATTGATGATTTGTGGCAAAGTATCAAATCGATTAACGCAAAATCTCTAAAATTTATACCCCACTTGCGCCCAAAACTGCCTCCCTAGCGAATATCCTAGCACATAGGCATTGCTAGGCACGCCATAGAGTAGCACGCCATCTTCCCCGCTTAGAGTTACTAGATTTTTGCTCCCTAGCACATTATAAATATCAAAATTTGCATACAAAGTCTGCCCCTTATACAAATCTATCTCAAATCCCAAACGCATATCCCAATTAAAAATATTGCCAAGTGTTTTGTCGCTAAACTGATAGCAACCGCCTGTATTTGCAGCACCACAAGTGCCACTGCTTAATTTATCTAAAATGATTCTTTGATATTTGCCACGCCAGCTAAAAAAGTTATTCCATAGCCATTTTGTGCGCCATAGATTAAATGTATGCGTGGTGTTTAGCTTTAGGGTTAGAGGTTGATTATATTTTTGGGCAGGCATAGCTTCATAAGTCGTAAAAACACCGTTATACACGATATTATCATCTAAATCATAATCCGCGCTATGGGTGTTAAAATTGCGCGAAGTGTTGTTCCAATCTAGCGCGAAAAGATAAAAATGCTTTATCCCCCAAGTATCTAGTGGAATGCTATTTTGCAGTATAAAGCTAACAATATCGCTTTTGCTTTGTCCATCGTTTCCCCACATATATGTGCTACCCCAATATTCACTTGTGCTAGCAAGCGAAGAAGTAGTGATTTGATTTTTGCCCCACCTATGAATGTATTTCAAAGTCGCGCTAAAACTCCCTAGATTTTGGGTAATAGCTCCCATTAGCTCATCATCATAAGGGACTTCTAAATCACGGATTTTATTGCCTGTTTGGACGATTCCATTGCTTATAGTTCCAAAACTAGGGCTACCGCCATTACAAGTTGGTGTAACGCCAGAGACTAGCTCATTCCACGCGTCATTTTGATTACAACGCCAATATGCCACGCGATTATTTATTGCATCAGAGTAGAATCGATATGCAAGCAAATTGCGCGAATAGTAGCGATTTGCCCCAAAAGTAAATGTGGATTGGTAGTCTTTTGGCGCGGGGGTAATGTAGCTTAGCGAAAATCTAGGGGCGATTTTGTGTTTTTTCATATAGTCATCGCCATCTAGCCTTAGCCCAAATCTAGCTTTTAGCTCGCCTCCCTCCCTATCTGCGCCTAATCGTAAGCTAGCACTATCCTCTGCAAAAAGCCCATAAGTAAAAGTATCAAAACCTGTTTTTCCTGCTTTTATGATTCCCATCGTATGATAAAACTGCGTAGTGTTTGCCGAGATAAAACCAAAGCTATCGGGCAAGCCATTCCACGAACCCGTTGTGATATTTTGTGGATTACCCCCATAAATATACATGTGAGAATCCTCTATCCTATCTCTTGTGGCGTCTGCGTAGATTAGCTCTAGCCCCGTGCGAAACTCTTGACTAAAGATTCCAAGACGAAGTGTGGAAAAAGCAAAATCTGTTTTTAGATTTAGGGTATTTTGGATTTGATTTACCGAGCCATATTGCCCCTCACTACCGTTTATCATTGTGTAATAATTCGCATCGCTTTTGCGAGAATTTTCTAAACGCGAGTAGCTTAAAGTATTGCTCCATAGCCCCATAGCTGTTTGCCATAGTGCTTTTGCGCCCGTTTGGATTCCACCTTGTCGCATTGTGTAGCGGGAGTTTTTAAAATTTGGTGTGAAGTAAGTATTGTTTTGTGGCATATATGCAAAGCTGTATTCTAAAGTAAGATTTTCTAATGGATTATAGTTTAGCTTGAAATAGTAGTTATCGCTTATGCGTTTTTGGTCTTGTTTTTGTTCGCTTGTGCCGTTGTTGTAGCTTTGAAGTGGGATAATAGAGTGCACGGTAGAATAGCTTGTGATAAGCCCTAAATTTTTAGTTATCCATCCCTCAACGCTTGCACGAATAAGATTTTTGTAAAAATTTGGTTGATAATTTTCATTTGCGCTACCTCCTAGTTCAGCTAACGCACTATTTTCTAGCTCATAATATGTTGTCATCGCGCTTGAAGTGTATTGCCACGATACATTTGCGTGCCAGCCATTTGTGATTCCTTTATCAAGTCGTGGCTTGCGGATATTTGCCTCCACCACACCCCCGCTAAACCTCCCATACGCCGCGCTTACATTGCTATCTAGCACGGTGATAGAATCTAGCAGGCTAGTATCGACATTTAGCCCTTGAGATAGTGCGCTTCTTTGTCTAGGCTGTGTATTAGAATTTGAGCCTGCGGGGTCTAAGTCGTTATTTATTTCAAACCCATCAAGTAAAAAATTGTTTTGATAGGGCAAACCTCCGCTTATGCTTACATTTGCAGGGCTTATTTCCCCGGGAGTTTTAGAGCTAGCAGAGGCATTATTGCTCGATACATTTGGCAAGACTTTAAGCGCGGAGATTATATCGCCATTTCCCGCAGGGAGCGAGTCTAGGAGTTTTCTATCTATGCTACCTGCTTGCGTGGCAAAATCCTGCTCCTTATACCCTGTGGCTACGACTTTTTCTAGCATTTTTTCTTGGATATTTTTGTAGTTTTGCGTGGAGTCTGCGCTATGGTTTTGAGTAGATTCTATCGGGGGGGGGGGGGATACAATGCTATTAGAAGTTTGATTGCCAAATGCGTTGTCAAAACTCAAGCTAAATGATATGAAATAGCATAAAAAGCGAATATAAGGGGATTTTGCGGATATTTTTTGGGGTAGATTTTGCGCTAGATTTTGGCAAGCGTTTGGATAAATATTTTCATAAGATTTTGGGCAAGATTTTGTGTGTAGCATAGCAAAACTCCTAGTTTTTGTATGATTTTGTATGTGAGAAGCAAAATCGAAATAATAGCTTATTTTTGCAAAAATATCGCCAAAAAATTAAGAATGTTATCATTCTCAAAATAAGCGCATAATGAGAATCACTCAAAAGAGCATAAACAAGGGATTTTCAACAGGATTTCTAAAAGATTGTAGAATATTTAGAGATTGATTTTGGTAGGTTTTGGCAATGGGTTTGATGATTTTTAGCAAGCATTTTTGCATAAAGCCATTTACTTTTGCTCTATTTTTTATTTGCAGGGGGATTTTGATTTGGGTTATTTATGCGTATTGTTTTGTTGATTATTTTGTGAGTTATTTTTGGGCTATTTTATGATTGCTATGCGGATTTTTATTCATTCTCAATGAGCGGGATATTGTCATATTGAGCGAAATATCTCATTTTTTGTTTTTAGATTTTAGAGATATTTCGGGCTAAAGCCCTCAATATGACAAAATAAAAAAGCTAATTATGACAAAACCATAGATTGCCACGCGGATTTTGACAAATCCGCTCGCAATGACAGATTTTCCCCCTCCTTTGCGGAGAGGGATTAAGAGGGTAGGTATCGTCATTGCAAAACATTGCCACGCTTTTTTTTCACTCACTCAATATGACAAACGCCACTTTTGTCATATTGAGCGTTAGCGAAATATCTCTCTTGTTGTTTTTAGATTTTAGAGATATTTCGGGCTAAAGCCCTCAATATGACAAAATAAAAAAAGCTAATTATGATAAAACCATAGATTGCCACGCGGATTTGACAAATCCACTCGAAATGGCAAAAAAACTTTGTCATAAACATAGATTGCCACGATTTAGATTCTATCAACGCAGAATCTAATCAAAATCTAATAGGCAAAATCAGCGCAAAATCTAAGCATAATCTAAACGGGTTCTAGGCAAAATCAGCGCAAAATCTAAACGAAGTCTAAGCAAAATCTACAATCTAACGATGACAAATGACAAATCACAGCTTATACCCGATTTGGAGATAAAAGCTAGCTCCGGGGACTATGTAGTAGTCATAGTAGCGATTGTTTGTCATATTTAGAAATTGCGCGGATAAATCGATGCCATTTCTAAAAGCATAGCCTAGTTTTGCATTGAGTGTGAATTGCTCATCATAGCTACCAAATAGCCCCCAAATGCGCGTATTTGCATCATCATAAAAAAATGCGCTTGTATAGTGCGCCCACAAAGAGCCATAGATTCCATAGTTTGGTGCGTAGTTTAGCGAGAAATTTGCGCTATGCTTGGGGATAGCGGGGAAGCTATTGCCTTTGGTGCTAGGTTTTGCGCTATTGCCTTGCGTATTGGTTAAAAACTCTGTGTTTGTCAATGTGTAGTTTGCACCGAAGTTTAGTGCGTGATATATGGGTAGCTCTAAGGTGTATTCTATGCCGTTGATTCTAGCCCTGCCCGCGTTTTCGCGCTTGTATGGACTAGAGCTAGAGCCATCGCCTGCTTGGTATATCATATCAAACATTTCTATGTTGTAAAAATATAGGCTTGTATTTATCCACTTGCTTTTATACTCTGTGCCGATTTCAAAGCTAATGGCTTGCTCGTGTTTTAGATTTGGGTTATGCGCTCTTTGCTCGCCATTTGCGCTGAAGTTAAAAAAATATTTTTCTCTCATCGTAGCCATTCTAAACCCATAGCCCACGCTTGTTTTAAACATAAGGCTTTGCGGGGATTTGGTGCTATCAGCAAAAGTGTCTAGTGGCGTGTAGTGCAGGGCTATATTTGGGCTAAATACAGGCAAGTAAGTCAAATCAAATTTTTTGTTTAGCTCGGCATTGCTAGAATTTTCTGTGTCCTCTATGTAGTTATTGAAATTTACCCAATTATCAAACCTGCCTGCGATACTAGAGCCAAATGTCCCATACTTAGCTGAATCCACCCAAGTAGAATTTAGCGCGCCATAGATAGACGCGACAAAGGCTTCCCCGCCGTATTTGTTGTAGTAGTCATTGCGCGTGCTAGAATCCCGCCAATTTGTAAGCTTTGGCGTGGTTTGGGCTATGCGGTGGTAGCGAGCTTGCGCACCTAGTGTAAATTTTTGCCTATCATAGTGAAAATCCTCATAAATCAAATCTAAATAATTATTGCTTGTGTCAATGTCTTGCCCCCTGCCTTGCCCGCTTTCAAAGGTTGGTTTTTGCGTAGCTTTAGAATCTGAATCTTGCCACTTGCTAAGTAGATTTAGACTAGAAGCCTGCACGCGCAAGACGCCATTATCAAAGCTATGGAGGTAGTTTAGGCTACCTAAGATATGTGAATAAGTCCCTAGCCCCGTCTGCCCTGCCCCGATAAATTTATTTTCGCCATTTATCAAAAAAGTAGGATTCCCGCTAGAATCTTTTAAGTAGGTTTTGTAGTTTTTGGTATCGTAGTTGTGGTTTGAAAACCTAAATGTCGCGCTTATCTCATCTCGCTCGCCTAGCTCATAGCTAGCTTTTAAGCCTATGTCATAGATATTTACTTCTCTCTCGCCATTTGTGCCAAGTATATATCGCCCCCTTTTGTCTTGCCAAAATCCGCTAACGCCGTTATTTGGTGCGCTATTAAGGTATGCGGGGGAGTTTGCATAGGATTCTGTCCGTCTAAATCCGCCGTGTATTTTTACCTTTAGCCGTTTGTCAAAAAACGCATTTCCTATGCTTAAATATGCGCTTGCCGTGTGCCTATCTGCCTCCCCATCGACAAAGGCACTTCCATAGCCTGCATTTGCTTTGATTTCTAGCTTTTTTGGCATAGAAGTGATGAAATTTATCGCGCCCCCTATCGCACCTGTGCCATATACTGCAGAGGACGCGCCTCTAGCGATTTCTACGCGCTCCACTTCGTTTAGAAAGATTTGGTTTAGGATTCTAGCCTCGCCCTCTAAATCGCTTAAAATCACGCCATCAAGCAGCACTAGCGTGCCGTAGTTGATACCTCGAATCTTTACTTTTGGGCGTGGGTTGAAGCTAGTGTTGTTATCGATATGCACGCCTGCTTGGGTAGCGATAATGTCCGTGATTTTGGTATTTGGCGCGGAGTTTATGGCTTTTGCCGTGATGATAGAGACATTTCCCGGAATCGTGGCTATATCGCTTTGGAGTGCCGTGCCTGTGGTAACGACCCTATCTAGTTCCTTTGTCTCAAAGGGCTTTTGCTGTGTGGTTTGTGTGGTGGGGGTTTTTGTCGTTGGCGTTGTCATTGTTTTTTGTGTTGTTGTTTCAGGGGCATTTGGCGGGGTAGATTCTTGCAAAATGTGTTCTTGTGGATTGGGTTCTTGCACATCGTGTTCTTGTGGGCTTGGTTCTTGTTGATTTGTGCCTTGCAAGTTTGATTGTTGTGGAGCAGATTCTTGCAAAGGTTCGTATGGCAAATCCTGCGTTTGCTGGGCAGTTTCTCGTGGATTTTGTGGAGTTTGTATGTCTTTTTCTTGTGCTAGATTTTGTGGGTTATTTATCTGGCCGTAGAGATAGCTAGCGGTTAAAATGCTTAGGATTATGGGGGTTTTTGGTATTTTGGATTTTGGGTTTTTGATGAGGTTAGGGGGGTTAGTATGGTTAGGTTTCATTTGGATTCCTTTGTAGAATTTTGTGTAGTTTTGATTAAGTTGTGCTTTTTTGCAAATGCTTGCAAATATCGCAAAAATCGTTTGTCCTGCTTTTTATAAAAACAAGAAGCTTTGTCAGTATAGCCAATGATTTGACATTTTGATAGAAATTTGCAAAATCAAAACTAGCTTTTTTGACAAAACTTTACGAAATTACACAATTTTTGTGCATTTTTTGTATTGTAGCAAATTTTTATTTATTTTAGTATTACCATATAAATTTTGTTAATATTTGTGTTAAGATTTTGTGGCTAGAATGAACGCATTTTTATGTAGATTTTAGGAATTTTTAGATTTTGCGCTTGTTTTGTGTGCGATAAAAATAGCGCAAAATCAAAACAAAAAACTTTATGCAAACGAGGCACAAAATGGGCAAAATGAGCGGATTTAGCGAAGTGTGGAAAAGGGCTTTTAAAATCATAGTCATATTTGTAGTCGCACTTGGGATATTGTCTTTGGGCTTGCTTGTTTGCACATATTTTGCGTGCAAGGATTTGGATAAAAATGCGGGCAAAGATTTTGCTAATAATCAAAACGCTAACCCCCAAAAAACCCTCAATATCGCATATAAAGAAAATGTCGGTGCGCTAAACCCACAAGGCTACAACAAAAACGCGATGTTTGCGCAAAATCTGCTTTATGAAGGCTTGGTGCGCGTGGGTAAAAATGGCGAGATTATCCCTGCTCTAGCGACTTCGTGGAGCGTGGATAAAGATGGGCAAATCTATACTTTTAGCTTGCGTGAGGGCGTGCGATTTTCAAATGGCGAGGAGTTTAACGCCGATGCGGTGGTGCTAAATTTTACATCGATTTTGCAAAACCGCGCACGGCATTCGTGGAGTGGGCTAGCCCGCCACATAGAGCGCGTAGAAAAGCTCGATGACTACGGCGTGCGCCTCGTGCTAAACGCCCCTTATGCGCCCACGCTAAGCGAGCTAGCGTTGGTGCGCCCGTATCGCTTCCTAGCACCCAAAGCGTTTCCGCCTGATTTGGACTTAGTAAAGCATAATCCACAGCCCATCGGCACGGGCGCGTATATGCTAATAGAATCAAAGCTCGGGGCATTCGATACATTTGCCAAAAATCCGCATTATTGGGACGCACAAAGGCTACAAAATGAGGGCGGATTTTATTATGATTTTGTGCGTATCAAGGTGATTTTTGAGCCCACTTCCAAAATGACGGCGTTGCGCGCGGGGCAGGTGGATATGCTCTATGGGTATGATGAGATTCCCACGCGCATTTTCCAAGAGGCTATGGAGCAATCAGCGCAAAAATCTATGGGGGAGTCGCAAAATACTGCGGGAAACCCCCCCGCAATCAAGGCGTATTTGGGAGGGGAGGCGTTTGTGCTAAGCCTAATGCTAAACTCCACGCGTCTAGATTCTAGACTCCGTGAGGCTATCGCGCTCTCAATCGATAAGCCAACGCTCATCAACGCCGTGTATGGCGAGCTAGCAAGCCCTGCAAATTGTATTTTTCTCTACACGGATTTTATCCCCTCTCCCGTAGCGCGAGCGGGGCTAGAGCGTGGGTATGATTCTCTCAAATCGTCATTGCAACCGAGCAAAGATAGCGTGGCAATCCATAATTTTTGTCGCCCTACGCAATGCGAAGTATCTAAAAATGGTGGCAATATTTGTCATACTGAGGCTTTGCAAAAAGCCGAAGTATCTCAAATATCAAACAACAGAGATTTTTTGCTTGCTACGCAAACGCAAAATGACAACGCGAACATAGCGCGAAAAATCAATGCGCCAAATTCAGAATTTAAACCAAAATCCACAAATCTAACCCCCGCGCAATATAGTCAAAATCTACAAAAAGCCCGCGAGATTCTCGCTACTTTGGGCTACACGCAGGCAAACCCGCTAACACTAGAGATAGCATTCGCAGGCGATAAACCCAGCCAAAAAATGCTCTCCCAAATCCTCCAATCCCAGCTAAAGCACGCGAATATCGCGCTTTCTTTGCGTGCGCTCGAGCCTAGTATGCTCCAAAATCGCAAGAAAAATGGCGAGTTTGATATAGTCTTTAACGAGTCGTGGGGCGCGCCCTATGAGCCTCTCTCAATGCTTGTTTCCTACACCACGCCCACAGGGCACGGGGATTTCATCGCGCAAAGTGGCTTAGAAAACAAAAATGAAATAGACGCGCTTATCTTGCGCGTAGTCGCCGAGCCAAACGCGCAAAAAGCGCAGATTCTCTCCCATAAGGCGTTGGATTTGCTTTTGCAAAGTGGCGTGTATATCCCGCTTGCCATAGAGCGCAACAAAGCGATAGCGCGCTCACAAATTAAGGGCGTGGAAGGCGTTAGCGGGCTAAGCTATGAGATTCCCGTATGGGAGTTTTGGGAGTAGGTTTGGGCTTGTCTTTGTGGCACAAAATCGCTTGTGCCACAAAACACCAAAATCTAACAAAACCACCAAGCCCCCACCACAACGATTTTTATTGTAAATTTTAGCAAGGAAGATTTGCGTGTAAGAATGCTTGTGATTTGTCATTGCGAGCGGATTTGTCAAAACTTCGTGGAAATCTAATGTAATTATATTTTTTTGTAATTTTTTGTTATTGAGAGATTTTGGCGAGATTTTGCGTAAGCAAAATCGTGGCAATCCATAACCACAAACGACAAAAAGCGTTATTTGGGAATCTATGCTTGTGTATCGCCACGCATTGCGCTTAAATGCTCGCAATAACGCTAATTGCCATAATTAAGCGCAAACAAAATATCTTATCGTTGCCCCTTGCATTTTAGATATTTTGCGCACGCTTTAGTATGGTGATAAAAAGTGCGGGATTAGCAAGGTAGCGCATAAGAATCTATTAAAACACTAGATTTGTGCAAATCTAGTGTTTTAAGCACATATCAAAATAGCTCACTATGCGAGCCTATCGCAAGGCAAGTAAGAATCAACACCCGCTCTTCTTTTTTGTAGATTAAAAGCAAGTTTGGCTTTATATGGCATTCTCTATACCCCTCATATTGCCCTGTCAATTTGTGGTCTTTGTGTCTTATTTCTAGTGATTCCCCGCTCAAAAGTGTATCAATCACTGCCTTTGCGCTTTGTTTATCATCTGTGCTTAGCTTTTTATACTGCCTTTTAAATCGTGAGGTAGGCTTAAACATATACATTTAGACATTTTCTCCTAAGAGTTCTTTTTCAAATTCTGCGAAATCTTTGTAACTTTTAAGAGAATCCTTTTCTCTCTCATACTCTCTTATAGCCTTGTCTATGCCTTTTTCACGGCTTATTTTTACTTTTGCCTTTGTGAGCTTTGCTATGCTTTTGATGATTTTTGTTAGCTCTTTGTCAGCGTTTTCTATGGTAAGCGTCATTTGCTATCCTTTGTAGTTGAAAGATTTATGCGCGATTATAGCAGATTCTAGTGATTTTGTCATTGCTAGAGATTTAGCGATGGGATTTAGCTAGCGGTTTTACCAAAATCCTTAAAAACCACCACGCTAAACCCACGCATATTTAAAATCCGTTTTTTTTTTTTTGTCTAATATCAAATGCAAATACTTGCATTATATTTTAGATTTTAGGGGGTGTGGATAAAGAGGAAAATGGAGTTAGAAAAGACACAAAAGTTAAAACGCTCACAAGACACAAAAGCGTTAAACAGCTCACAAAAAACAAAGGCGTTAGAAAACGCACAGGGCAAACTAGAATCGTTTGAATGCACAAAATGTGGGGCTTGCTGCAAAAGCATAGCTCACATTGATGAGCTAAGCGATTATCATAGCGGAGATGGCGTGTGTAAGCATTTAGATTTAGCTACAAATGAATGCAAAATCTATGAAGTGCGCCCATTAGTTTGCAGGGTTGATGAAATGTTTGAGAAGTATTTTTCTAGCGTTTTATCAAAGGCGGAGTTTTATAAGCTAAATGCAAAATGTTGCAATATCTTACAAGAGCAACAAGGCATTAGCGAGAATTTTAGAATAAACATTACAAACACATAAAAAGAGCCCAAAATGGCATTACCATTGATACCTGTTTTAGCGGGAGTTGGAGTAGTTGCATCTGCGATATTTGGTGGCAAGAAAATCTATGACGCATATCAAGATTCAGAAAGGGCAGAGTATTGGCACGAGCAAGCAAAAGAGGAGTATGAATCAAGTGAGAGAACTCTAAAAAAGCGTAAAGACGAGGCAGAGCGAAATTTCGCTGAACTTGGAGAATATAAAAAGCTTGTGATTGAGGAAACTTTCCCACGATATTTGAAACTTATTGATAAGCTAAAACTTGAAAAGCAAAAGGATTTAGGCGAGTTTCTTAAAGATTTTGATTTGACAAAATTCAAAGAAGCTAGGCAAAATCTCATCGATTTGCAAACTGCGCTTGGCGGACTTGTAGGCGGTGGAGTGGCTGGAGCTATGGCTGGGTTTGGTGCGTATGGCACAGTAGGGCTATTAGCCACAGCCTCCACAGGCACGGCGATAAGCTCTCTTGGTGGCATAGCTGCTACAAATGCGACTTTAGCGTGGCTAGGCGGTGGCTCTTTGGCTGCTGGTGGGCTAGGTGTGGCTGGTGGGACTGCCGTGCTAGGTGGTATCATAGCTGCACCTGTCATCGCCGTAGCTACGCTAATATGGGCAAAATCTGCGGAGAGTAAAAAATATAACGCAATGAGCTATCATAGTGCGGTTGAAGTAATTTGTGAGAATTTAAATGCTGAAAAATCGCTTTGGGTAGCAATCGCTGACAGGGCAAAAGAGACGCAAATTAACTTACGAAAAATTGAGCAATCTTTCGGCGAGGCAATGTGTCTAGTGAAAAATATCATCAAAAATAAAGGCATTGAAATTGCAGAATGGAGCGAAGATGAGCAAGAAAACACAAAAAATATGATTCAACTTGCAGAGGCAACGCAAGCCATCATAAATGCACCCATTTTGTTTGATGATGAACCTACTACCAAAAAAATCATCGCCACTCAAAAAGAGACAAAAAAGCTAATGGACGAATTGCAAAGCAAATTTGGCGAATAGTCGCTAAAAAGATGAATCAATGGGCGTAAAATCGCCCTTTGATTCTGCTATGAAATCTAACAAAATCTAAGGAGTAAGAAAATGTCAGCTACAATGCAATACGATGGAATCATAAAAGAAATCACCGATGAAATAGGGAATCAAACTTTGGCAAGATTTGGGCTAAATATATTTAGTCTAAATACTTATGAGGCTTATGGCGCAAGTGTAGGAATGACTAATGAATCTATAAGGGTTTATAATCAACACAAAAAGAATCCACAAGCCTTTGGGCAGTATTTTGAGGAGCTAGATAGCGGTATGCAAAATATTTCAAGTGCGCTTTTTAATAAGGGCGAAAAAACCTATACTACCGATACGCTTTATGAGATTCAAAAGATTCAAAATATGCAAAGAAGCGGTAAAAAAGTCGAAAATCTTGACGCTAAAGACAAGGCAAAATATGACTTTATAATGGCAAATTATGGCGATGAAGTCAAAAATATGGATTTTAACTCGCCTAGTATGCAAAATCTCATAAATAGTGATACGCGTGAGGGTAATCGCAAAAAACTACAAAACCATACAAATACCGATACTGTAACGATTAAAAATGGCAAAATCATCAAACAAGAGCAACTAAAAGTGATAAAAAAAACAGAAAATTTGCTAAAGGATAGGTATTTAGACAATAATGATTTGCTAAAAATGCCACTTGATGACTACAAAAGGCATAAAGCCGAGCTAGAAAAAATGGTAAAAAATCCAAAAGATGAAGCGCAAAAAGCAAAGGCACAAAAGGCACTAGAAATGCTAGAGGCAAATAATCTTTGCAATCGTATAATGTGTGAAAATCCGCGCACCACAGCAGTCATCACGCAAAGCGTAGCGGCTAGCGCACATATCGCGCAAGCAGGGGCATCAGATGCGATAGTGATGGCACTAGCCACGCTAGCAAATGGCGCAATCTATGAAATCAAAGACGCTTTTTATGGCGACAAAAATGTCAGCATAACTACGAGAATCAAAAGGCTAATAAACAATGTGATAAGCAAGCTAAAAGGTGTATTTGTGCGTGGAAGTGGATTTGGTGCAATCGATACGATTATGGGGCTTTTGGGGCAGATTTTCCAATCTATCGCAGGGAAGCTAAAACATATTTGGAAAGAGTTGCGAAGTGCTACAAAATCGATATATAACGCCATAACCGACTATATCACAGGCAAAGTCTCTAGCTTTAAAGAATGCCTAAAAACTATCATAAAGGGGTTATTTTCTGCCACGATAGTCGTGGCTATCGCAGGAATGGAAGAACCATTAAGAAATGCCCTAAGCGCGATTATCACGCCATTTTTAGCGGTATTTGTCGCACCTACGCTATGTATCATTGTGGGTTCTATCGCAGTCGTAGGATTTTGTAAGGCGGTAGATTTTGGGATTGACACGCTTTTTGGGGTGTTTGCACAAGCTGAAATATCTAAAAAACGCTATGAGGAAATCTCTGCGCTTTGTGAAAAAATGCTCCCACAAATCATCGCAGATACAAAACAGCTAGAGCGACTAATCAAGCAAACAAACTATGAGAGAAAACTAAAACTTGATATGTCATTTGATGGCTACAAAAAAGCTGTTTTAAGCAAAAATAGCAAGCAAGGCACGCACTATCTAAATGAAATCTGCAAACTCTATGGAAGCGAGCTAGAATGCAAAGCCCACGATGATATGGTAAAAATCCTAAAAAACGAAAATCGCACGGGCAAACTAAAATGGTAGCAAGTAGCTACCATTTATGACGCTTGTGGCGTTTGTGTCGCTTATGTGGTGGGCTTAAAGATAGTATATTTATCTAGCAAGGTGATATTTTCTAAGTTGGTATATGTTGGTATTTGTTTGATAAAATCCCAAATTTTATTTTGCATTATTTGCGTTTATGTTTGATTTTGCTAGCAGTTTATCGCGAGTTTTTTAAGTCTTTTAAGTAGCGCAAAGATACAACTTCAAGGAGTGCCAAACAATGCAACCTCATAGCGATACTTCTTTACTTGCCCCCCCCCCCCTACACGAAATAAACACCTTTTTAATCTAAATTATATTGTTTCTATTTTTGTGCTTTTTGCATTTAGCATAATTGTTTTTAGTGTTGCTAGATTTTGTATGCAGTTCGCCTTTGTAGATCCTAGCGTGGGGCTAAGCGATAAGCTAAACTTGCACAAATATGGGTTTTTGTATGATACGCGAGTGGTTGCCATCGCACTTTTTGTGTATGTGGCGTTTGTCTATGTGCTAAAACCTATTAGCTTTTGGCTAAAAAATCATAAGATTTTTTTCCGTATTTGCAATGCGTATGCTTTTATTCTTGGGTTTGTGTGCGCCCTCTTTGGCATTGTCAATTTTTATTATTATGAAATGTATAAAACAAAGATTGATATTTTTATCTTTGGGATAAAAGATGACAATACAAAAGAGATTTTGGGGATTATATTTAGAGATTATCCTGTGGGGATTTTGGTTGCGGTGGTTTTTGTCATAGCGTTTGGTTATGGTGTGGTAAATGCTAAGATATTGCAAAAAAAGATTTTAGTAAGGCTTCCTTATTTTTTGTTAGCAAATCTTGTGCTTTTATGCGTGCTTTTTATCGGTGCTAGAGGCTCTTTTAGCTCATTTCCTTTAGGCGAAAAAGATAGCAATATTTCTACCTTTGCTTCGATAAATGCGCTAAATCCAAACCCGATTTTGGCATTTAGCTGGGCATTATCACAATACAAAAACGATAGCAACTATGACATAGGGGACAAAGAGAGCTTTTATAGAGAATTTTTAGCATTGCAAGAATCTATGTTTTACCTAAAATCAACAACACCAAAATCTAATATTGCTACACATTTGCCAAAACCACATATTGTGATAAATCTAATGGAGAGCTTTGGTAGTGGTGCGCTTAGTTTGGATTATTCTTTTGGTGGGATAAATGGCTTAATAGATTCTAACACAACAAATGATACGATAAGACTTGATGTTTTGGGCGCGTTAAGAGAGCATTTGACAAGCAGTTTTGCGCAAACAAAAAATAGGCAAGATTTTATCTTTTGGCGATTTTTTAGCTCCAATAACGGGACTGCGCCGTCATTTTTTGATTTGTATTTTTTAAGCCCTACAATAAATCTATCCACAGGCAAAGCACAAAAAATAAAGCTAGCGCACACACCGCTATCCGTGCTTCAAAACAATGGCTATGAAGTGATATTTATCACTTCTAGTTCTGGCTCGTGGGTAAATATCTCACAATACATAAAAAATCAAGGCATAGATAAAATCTATGATATGCCCCACTTAATCGCCAAATACAAAGACGCCACCGCGCATCAAAATAGCTTTGGAATCAATGATGAATATATCTATAAAGACATTATAGAAGTGCTAAATCACGCTACCAAACCCACTGCTATTTTCACGCTTACCACTTCTAATCATCCGCCATTTATCACTCCAAGTGAGTTTGATGAAATCAATGCAAAACACTTAAGTAGCGAAGTCCAAAATGTATTTAACCAAAACGCAAAAACCAAAAAAGTGCTAGGCTCACTGCTGTATTCAAACAATGCGTTTGGCGAATTTTTAAGCGAGTTAAAACACTCAAAAGTAGCCAACAATGTGGTGGTGTTTGCCACAGGAGATCATCATTTGAGGGATTTGAGAGCTTTTGCTACGCGATATAATGCGCTAAATTTTGCTACCCCGCTATATATTTATATCCCAACTTCACTGCAAGATTCTCTTAAATCTAGCGGTAGGGCTATAAACTATGATGCGTTGCGCGTGGGTTCTCACAAGGATATTTTTCCTACCATTTTTGAGCTTTTTTTGGATAATGCAGAATATATCTCGCTTGGTGGCCGTAATATGTTAGGAAAGGCTAATGAGCGTGAGTTTGGGATAAATGCTAGCATTTGGGCTGATGGAGCGGGAATCTATTATAATGATTCTATGTTTAGGTGGAAATATCATACCGAAGCTAAAGATTTAAAAGCATTGCTAGAAGTCCAAAATAACATTGAGCAAATCCCACAAGAAAAGCGAGATTTTAGACAAAAATATGAAAGGCTAAGGCAAATGCAATTTTTAGATAGGCTTAACTTTCATAAAGAATGACATATATTTGTTGCATAGTAGATTTTGTGGTTTGTGTAATGTGGCGTTTTGATGGTATTTTTTGTGGCGTTTGTGAGAATGATAAACTTAACAAATAATTGACTTTTTGATAGAAATATTCACACTTTATAGATATTTTTGCGTAAAATCCCTCAAAAGATAAGCATAATTTTTACCTTTTTATCAAAATTGCTGTAATAATGATATTGCTTTAAGGTAGATTTAATAAAAATAGTATTACTATATTTTCTCACAAATCTTAGTATTTTAAGATTTGTTTTGCAATATCTTAAATGAGGAGTGTCATTATGCAAAGTAGCGTAGAAAGCAAGCATTTAGGGGATTCCATAGGCATAGTGGATTCTATGGAAGCTAGCACAAATGCCACAGATACTATGTATCAGCAAGCAAAAGATAGGCTAGATAGATTGAGTCATTTGCCCGCTCACAATGCAGATAAAAATCTGCATAACGAGCTAGAATCAAAGGGCATTAGTAGGCGTGATTTTATGAAATGGGCTACGGCGATGACGGCTGCGCTATCGCTTCCTGCGTCTTTTGTCCCGCTTACAGCGCGCGCTGCTGAAGTAGCAAATCGTCTGCCTGTGATTTGGCTTCATATGGCAGAATGCACGGGGTGCTCTGAGAGTTTATTGCGCAGCGAAGACCCGAGTATTGATAGTATTTTGTTTGATATTATCAACCTAGAATACCACGAAACCATAATGGCAGCTTCTGGCTACCAAGCCGAGCAAAATCTAGAAAACGCTATCCAAAAGCACAAAGGCAACTACATACTAATGGTAGAGGGCGGAATCCCAAAAGGCAGTAGCGAATATTTCCTAACCATAGGCGCGCACGGACGCACAGGTGCGCAAGAATGCAGAGACGCAGCAGCAGGCGCAGCAGCAATCTTTACGATTGGCACTTGCTCAAGCTATGGTGGCGTGCAAGCAGCATATCCAAACCCAACGAATGCCCAGCCACTAGATGCAATCATCTCTAAACCGATGATAAAAGTCCCCGGCTGTCCGCCTAGCGAAAAAAATATCGTAGGAAATGTGCTTTATTTTGCATTGTTTGGTAAGCTACCTCCTACTGATGCCTTTGGGCGTCCTACTTGGGCATATCAGCACAGAATCCACGATTTGTGCGAGCGCAGAGGGCATTTTGATGCGGGTGAATTTGTGGAAAAATTTGGCGATGAGGGAGCAAAAAATGGCTACTGCCTCTATAAAGTCGGGTGCAAAGGACCATATACTTTTAATAACTGCTCAAAATTGCGATTTAACTCGCACACAAGCTGGCCTATACAAGCAGGACACGGCTGTATCGGTTGCTCAGAGCCAAATTTTTGGGATACGATGAGTCCATTTGAGCGACCACTTGGCAATACGCCTTTCCATACAGCATTTGGCGGGTATGGGGCAGATAAGACTGCTGATACGGTAGGCACGGTGATTTTAGCAGCTACGGCTGTGGGTATCGCAGCACACGCCATAGTCTCTAGCACGCAAAAAGCTAAATAGCGACAAACCTAACACAAAATCTAATCAAAGGAGCGAATATGTCAAAGCGAGTAATAGTAGATCCCATTACGCGGATTGAGGGGCATTTGCGGATTGAAGTGATTGTAGATGATAATAATGTGATTCAAGATGCGTTTTCATCATCTACGCTATGGCGAGGGCTAGAAAAAATCATCGTAGGGCGCGACCCTAGAGATGCGGGGTTTATCGCGCAAAGAATCTGTGGAGTTTGCACTTATAGCCATTATAAAGCGGGGATTATGGCGGTAGAAGACGCGCTTGGAATCAAAGCTCCGCTAAATGCACAACTAACACGAAGCCTAATGAATATGGCGTTGTTTTTGCACGACCATGTTGTGCATTTTTATACTTTGCACGGGCTTGATTGGTGCGATATTACATCCGCGCTAAAAGCTGATCCTGCAAAAGCAGCAAAAGAAGCGTATTTATACACCGATTTGCCTTTGGCAGCGGGAGAAAATGAGCTAAAAGCTGTGCAAAAACGAGTGGGGGATTTTGTAAAGCAAGGTGCGCTAGGACCATTCCAAAACGCGTATTGGGGGCATAAGACTTATAGATTTTCGCCTGAGCAAAATCTAATCGTCCTCTCTCACTACCTAAAACTCCTTGAAGTTCAACGAGAAGCGGCAAAAATGATGGCGGTATTTGGTGGTAAGCAGCCTCACCCTCAAAGCCTAACCGTAGGTGGTATAACTTCTGTAATGGATATTTTAGACCCTAGTAGGCTAGGTGAATGGAAAGGCAAATTTGACGCGGTGGCTGATTTTGTAAATCGCGCTTATTGGGCGGATTTGGTAATGGCTGGCAAAGTGTATGCAAATGAGCCTTCTGTAACGCAAGTGGGCTGTGGGGTGAAAAACTTCTTGTCATTTAGAGAAATCCAAGTGGGAGAAGATGAGTATCTATACAGCACAGGTGTAGTCAAAAATGGCGATTTAAACACCTTGCACGAAATCGATGAAAGCCTAATCGCAGAGGAAGTAACGCATTCTTGGTATAAATATGAAAATACCGATAAAGCAGGCTTGCACCCTTATGATGGGCAGACTACGCCAAACTACACGGGCTTTGAAGATGGCACAAGTATCGGTGCAGATGGCAAAGAGACAAAGAGCAAAAATCTAAAACTAGATGGCAAATACTCGTGGATAAAATCCCCTCGCTATGATGGAGAGCCTATGGAAGTAGGACCTCTAGCCACAGTGGTAGTAGGACTAGCTGCCAAAAATCCCTACATCACGCCTGTGGCACAGAAGTTTTTAGCACAGACAGGGTTGCCTGTGGGGGCATTATTTAGCACGCTAGGACGCACGGCTGCTCGCTGTATAGAAGCAAAAGTCATCGTGGATAATGGGCTAAAAGCATTTAACGCGCTAATAGAAAATCTAAAAGTCGATACTCGCACTTGTGCGACTTACTCAATCGATGAGAAAAAAGACTACAAAGGGCGATTTATCGGCAATGTCCCACGCGGTATGCTAAGCCATTGGGTAAGAATCAAAGATGGCAAAGTCCAAAACTATCAAGCCATCGTGCCTAGCACTTGGAATGGCGGACCTAGGGATTCTCAAGGCAAAAAAGGACCTTATGAAATGAGCCTAATAGGCACAAAAGTAGCAAGCCTAACTCAGCCTCTAGAAATCATACGACATATCCATTCTTTTGACCCCTGTATCGCGTGCGCGGTGCATCTAATGGATACGAAAGGCAACGAGATTGCGCAATATAAAGTTGAGCCAGCATTTGCTAGAATCTAACCCAAAATCTAACTAGATTTTGCTATATTTTAGCTGTATTTTTGGAGGGAATCTTTTTAGATTCTAAAATAAGGAGATACAATGAGAGAAGCGATTGGTTCGGGTGAAAAAGAGTTTATGGCACACGAAGAATTCTCATTGCTTACGAGGATTTTTCATTGGCTTAGGGCGTTTAGCATTTTCGCGCTTATCATCACGGGATTTTACATTGCTATGCCATTTTTGCAAACCACTCCTAGTGGCGAGCCCACAGGATTTACACAGGGCTATGTGAGGAGTTTGCACCTTATATGCGGGTTTGTGCTGATTGGCATTTCGATTTTCCGTGTGTATTTGTTTTTCTTTGACAAAGATGGGTGCAGTGAAGAGAGGCGTTCTTTTAGGCAGTTTTTGCAACCTCAAGTGTGGATAGAGCAGGTAAAGACTTATATTTGGATTGGCAAGCATCCACATATCGATGGTGCGTATAATCCATTGCAATTTGCTACATACTTTTTCTTAGGCGTGCTAGTGCTACTTATCAGCCTTACAGGTGTAGCACTTTATGGCAATGTCTATCATAGTGGTTTAGGTGGCGTGCTAGGGGCTTGCTTTAAATGGGTAGAAGTCGTGTGCGGTGGGATAGCTAATGTGCGCGTGATACACCATATACTTACTTGGGCGTTTATTGTGTTTATCCCTGTGCATATTTATCTAGCGGTTTGGAATTCTGTGAAATATCCAAATGGTGGTGTAGATAGTATCGTAAGCGGTGTGCGCTATCAAGGCAAGCTAAAAGTCTAGCATTTTATCTAGGATTATGATTGCTTAAGTCGCCTTAGACTAGCAAGCCTTTTCATTTTAGATTTTACAATGCAAGAATCGTGTTTGATTCTTGCGTTTTTTTGTTTGTGGGCTTATGTTGTAGTTTGTTTATTTTGCGTGGCTTTGTTTGATTTATGCAGGTTGGTGGGTTTTATGAGAGTCCTTGTGCTTGGCATTGGCAATATTTTGTTTGGCGATGAGGGCATAGGCGTGCATTTGATGAACTACCTAAAGCTAAATTACACTTTTACCCCTCCATCATTTACCCCTCCATCAAAATCTATCACACCAAAATATAACGAGCTAGATTCTAGCGAGAATCCAAAACATAGCTTAGAGTTTATCGATGGTGGCACGCTAGCCCAAGCCCTTATCCCGCTTATCGTAGAATATGATTTTGTGCTGATACTAGATACCGTAGATGTCAGCGGTGGCGATATAGGCGATGTGTATAGCTTCCCTTTTGACGCCTTGCCAAAGCAAGTTTCTTGGGCGGGGAGTGCGCACGAAGTCGAGATGCTACAAACCCTACGACTAACGCAGATTATGGGTGATTTGCCCAAAATCCATATCGTAGGGATTATCCCTGAAATCATTGGCGAGGATACGACTTTCGCGCTTTCAAGCGAGCTATTATCAAAAGTGCATACTATGGAAGCAGAAGCGATAAAACAGCTAGAATCTTTAGGCTTTGTCGCTACAAAGATAGATTCTCCTCTATCTTTGCAAGACATCGCTGATAACTCATACAAAGGCTTTGATTAAATCTTGTGGCATAAAGCCTCTTTTTCCTTAAAATCTAATGCCACCTTAAGTCTGCTTTTAAAATCTAATCCCACGCTAAAATCCGCTCTAAAATCCAATGTTTGCCACTAAAATCTAAAAAAATGATTTGTAGGTCCATTTCCCCTGCCTAGATTTAGGCTATGGAGTATCGCGCCAAAGACATATTCTTTTGCTTCTCGCACGGATTGAGCTGTATCTTTTCCCACAGCTAAATTGCAAGCGATTGCGCTACTTAGCGTGCAGCCTGTGCCGTGCGTGTTTTTGGTGGCTACGCGTTTAGATTCTAGGATTATGATTTCACGCCCATCATAAAAAATATCATTTGAAGCGCTAGGATTTATGCTATGCCCGCCTTTGATTAGCACGGATTTTGCGCCCTTTTCGTGCAGGATTTTCGCCCCCTTTTTCATAGAATCCATATCGTTTATCTCAAATCCCACTAGCTCGCTAGCTTCAGGGATATTTGGGGTTAGCACATCACATAGAGGCAAAATCTCCTCTAGCTTTTTTCTCACAGATTTTGGCATAAGCGGGTAGCCATTTTTGGCAAACATCACAGGGTCTAGCACGATATTTTTAGGCTTGTATTTCACTAGATTTTGCTTTACGCATTCTAAGATTTCTTCACTGCCTAGCATACCGATTTTGCTAGCGCGTGGCACTATATCGCTAAATACCGCTTCAAACTGCTCATCTATGGATTTTGTAGGTAAATCATAGCTAGAGATTACGCGCTGTGTGTTTTCTGCTACCACACTTAGCACGATACTCATTCCATAGAGTTTGTGCGCGCTAAAGGTTTTTAAATCCGCTTGCAAGCCAGCCCCGCCACTACAATCACTCCCCGCAATGCTAAGCACAGGGGGCAAAGTCGTGCTTTTTGGAGGGATTAAATCCATATTTTTGCTAGATTTTGTGTTTGATTTTGATTCCATATTGTTCCTTATTTTTATCATTTTTGCACCTTATATCATTGCAATTTGGTGCTTAAAAAGCGGATTATACACCAAAAGGCATTCTTAGATTCTAAATTATGCAAATGTATTTAAAGCGTTAAAAAAAATTAGCCCTTTTGTGCTTAAATAACATAATTGATTTTATGATTTTGCAACGATTGATTACCGCAATTTTAAAGGATAGCTATGAAAAATAACCTCACAAAACCACAAAAATGCGTGCTTATCATCACTGATGGCATAGGACATAAACCCCCCTCGCCTTACAATGCCTTTGCAAATGCTAAAAAACCCACTTATGATTGGCTTTTTGCAAATGTGCCTTATAGCCTCATTCACACTTATGGCGATTCTGTGGGGCTACCACAGGGGCAGATGGGAAACTCTGAAGTAGGGCATACAAGTATTGGTTCTGGGCGCATACTCTATCAAGATCTAGTGAGGATACAAAAATCTTTGCAAGATGGCTCTTTAGCGCAAAATCCGCTACTGCAAAATCACGCCACAAAATCTAAGCAAGTGCATTTGCTAGGGCTTATGAGCGATGGCGGGGTGCATAGCCATTTGGAGCATTTATTGGCAGTGGCAAAAATCTATGCAGGATTTGGCAAACGCGTATGGCTTCATCTAATCACTGATGGACGAGATGTGTTGCCAACTTCCGCGCTAGGGTATTTAGAGCAGGTGCAAAATCTATGCGATGAGGTAGAGAGTATCAAAATCGCTAGTATAAGCGGGCGATACTATGCTATGGATAGGGATAAGCGGTGGGAGAGGATACAAGAAGCATATCAAATCATCGCTTTTGGCGAATGCGATTTATCTGCGGGTAATCATTGCGCAGATTTAGCAGTTTGCCACGAGGCACGCACGCAAAGTGCGCTAACCTCGCCTCAAACTGCTAAAAACTCCACAAGCAATACCTCACAGACTAAAATCGTAGAAAATGGTGGCAAAGATTTTAGAAAAAACAATAATCCCCCCTCCCTTGCGGAGGGGGTTAGGGGGAGGGTAGAATCCTCATCAGAATCTAGTCTAAATTCTAACACCAATCCGTCATTGCGAGCGAGTGATAGCGAGCGTGGCAAGCTAGATTCTACCACAAACCTAACTCCACACCAATATATTAGCCAATCCTACGCACAGGGCATTACAGATGAGTTTATCAAACCAATGGCGTTTAATGGATTTTGTGGATTTGAGCCTAAAGATGGGCTAGTGATGATAAATTTTCGCTCCGATAGAGCAAGGGAGATAATCCAAGCATTAAGCGATGAATCGTTTTGTGAATTTCATCGCCCTAAGTGGTTTGGGCAGGGGCTAAAAAGCCCTCAAAATGCGGAGCAAACCCTCACAATGACACAATATGATGAGAGCTTCCCATATCCTATTTTGTTTCCCAAAATCACGCCCCAAAACACCCTAGCCGAAGTGCTAAGCAGGGAGGGCAAAACCCAATCCCATATCGCAGAGACCGAAAAATACGCCCATGTAACTTTCTTTTTTAATGGTGGCATAGAAGAGCCTTTTAAGGGAGAATCTCGCGTGCTTATCCCATCGCCAAAAGTGGCGACTTATGATTTAGCACCAGAGATGAGTGCGGCAGAAGTGGGAGATGCGGTGTGTGAAGCGATAAAAGAGGGCAATGATTTTGTGGTGGTAAATTTTGCAAATGGCGATATGGTGGGGCATACAGGCAAGTATGAAGCGGCCGTGCAAGCCGTGCAAGCCGTGGATAAAGAGCTAGGCAAAATCTATGAAGTGGCAAAATCTTGTGGCTATGCCGTAGTGCTTACAAGCGACCACGGGAATTGCGAAGAAATGCAAAATGACAAAGGCGAGATAAAGACAAACCACACGGTGGGAGATGTGTATTGTTTCGTGCTAGCGGAGGGGGTAAAAAGCGTGAGTGAAGGCGGGCTAAATAATATCGCTCCAACTGTGCTAAAAATAATGGGCTTAGAAATCCCACAAGAAATGGATACACCGCTGATATAGCTACTGCTAGATTTTGGGTAGATTTTGGTTACTTAGATTCTAGGGTAGATTTTGCTTAGATTTTACTATGGCAGGGGGGTTTAGATTTTTGGTAGATTTTACAAGTTTTGCTTACTTTGTAGAATCGCTTACAGAATCTTTTGTAGAATCTTTTTTGATTGCATTTAGCCCTATAAGTGCGCCAGAGAGTAGGATTAGAGCGATTCCTATGCTAGGCAGGAGGTTTGGGAAACTATCGCCTAGCAACACGCCCAAAAACACGCTCCACACAATGCGCATATAGGTGATAGGGGCGACTACATTTGGCGAGGCAAACATATAGGATTTTGTCATTAGCCATTGCCCGATTGTCCCCACCACACCTGTCAAAATAAAGAGAATCCACGCAAAAAGCGAGGGAAATATAAAGCCCCCCATTTTATCAATGCTAACACACATTCCTATGATTCCCACGATACACATCATTATGCCATACCACAGCACGACTGCTTCGCTTGTGTAAAATCGCTTTAGCGTTGGAATGGTAAGAAACGCAATCGCGGCAAAAATCGCACCGATGATGCCAATCAGCGCATTAAAAAGCGGAATCTCGCTCGCTTCAGGGTTTGCCACCAAAAGCACGCCGATAAAGCCCACGATAGTCGCCACTAGCGCAAATACACTAGGCTTACTACGCGTGAAAAATGAGAGAAACACCACAAAAATGGGCGTGGATTGCAAAAATGCCGTAGCGATGCCTAGCGGGATAGTTGCGAAATTGTAATACGCAATGCTTACCGCCACTCCGCCAAAAAGCCCGCGCATAAGCAGTGAGGAAAATCCGCCTTTTTGCTTTGCTTGCAGTTTGGGCTTTTTTATGCGCGGGGAAATGCGTGAGAGCGCGGGGAAAAAGAGGATTATGCTATAAAGCGTAAGCACCATAAAAAACGCGCGGAAAAAGACATTTTCCATCGATGAGTAGCCAAGCATAGTGAGGTATTTTAAAAGCGCGTTCATAAGGGCTAGGAAAATCGTAGAGAGGAGCATTAGCACAATGCCCCAAAAAAGCGTTGTTGTGGATTTTGTGTCGGATTTTGTCGCAGATTTTATGGTAGATTTTGTTGTGGATTTTTTGTCCGTTTTCATAGTAGATTCTCATTTCCAAAATCTAAAGGCTAATAATTCCTAGCATAGCACCGCTTACAAGGCAAATAGCACTAATGCCCCACACCCAAAAAAATGAGGTTTTGATATGCTCTTTTATGCTTACCCCTGATAAGCCACACCCTAGCAGTGTCGCAGGCACGACAGGGCTTATAAATGTCGCGCAATTTCTTGCCACCACCATAGCGATACCAAGCGCACTAGAGCTAATGCCAAATGCCTCTCCCACAGCGATGACTATGGGCAACAATCCATAAAAGTAAGAATCCGTGCAAAAAATCAACGCCATAGGCACAGCACTTAACCCCACCAAAAGCACCAAATGCCCTCCCATAAATTGTGGCATTATCTCTAAGATTAGCTGTGCCATAAGTTTCATAATCCCAGATTTATCAAACACGCCGATAAGCACGCCTGCAGCAAGCAGGACGGTTGCCATCATCATCGCAGCACTAGAGGCTTCTTTGAGTATGGTTTGTTGGTGTTTTAGATTTGGGTAGTTTAGGATAAAGCCAAGACTTACGCCTATCATAAAAGGAAAATACCCCGGCAGTCCAGAAAACACAAGCAAGGCTAGCACAAAAACAAGCAACGCCACATTTGCCCAAAATCTATTATCACGCGTTAAATGCGCTTTTTTGCTATCCTCAAACGCGCTATCGATAAAATCATTTTCACTTGCAGGGTTTAGCCCTAGCGCGATTCTTTTGGATTCTACAAAACCCATATAAATGGCTAAGCATAATGCCAAGATAAGCCCCACTATTTGCATAGGCATAAGCTCTAGCCATAGTTTTGTGGCATCGTGGCTAATGATACTTGCTACGCGCAGTGTGGGACCACCCCAGGGCAAAAGATTCATAACGCCCATACTCGCCGTTAAAATCAGCATTAAAGTTGTCGTGCGCATTTGCATTTTGACATAGATGGGCAAAAGCGCGGGGATAGCGATAAGAAAGCTCGAAGCCCCAGAACCATCTAAATGCGCGATGATTGCTATGATGACAGTTAGCACGCAAACACCATAAGGGTTTGCAGGGATAGAGCGCAAAAGCGCGTTTATGATACGATTAAAAACGCCCGCTGAACTAAGCAGGGTAAAAAATAAAATCGAAAATATAAATAACGCCGCTGTCGCAGAAACGCTACTAATGCCACTTTTGACAAAATCTCCTAACTCTTTTAGCCCAAAGATTCCACTTTTTAGCCCAAGCGTCTTGCCAATGTCTGCACCAATATTTAACGCTTCTAACCCTACAAGCCCAAAACCCACAATGCTTGAAATGATGATAAAAGTCATCGCGGGCGTTGATTTGTCAAAGATTAGCAATAAAACCATTGCGATAAGTGCCACAAAACCGATAATAGCTAGTAGTGTTTCCATATTTTTCCTTACGATTAGGTAATCTAATTGCTAAAAATTATTAGCTATGAAGTTTAGATTTTAATCTAAAAAAGCCAAAATCTAAAAACAAACAAAAAATATCTGTATGATATTTGCAAAAAATTACCTTTAGAAACACTTAGAAACACTTAGAAACACTTAGACACGCTATCAAAGCATATTGCCACACTTAAATCGCTATATCAAAATCTAGTTATCAAAAATCTCATCATCAAAAATCTAGGCTTTAAAAATCAACTGCCAAAGTTACAAAATATCTCCTGCCCTCTTGGATTACAGGACCATAGTAGCTTACATTTGCATTAGTGGAAGTATTGCCTCCCGTCCCACCCATATAAGTGTAGCTCCTAAAGTCCGCGAGGTTGGTATCTAGCAGGTTATAAATCCCTGCATTTACCCTCACATTATCCGTGATTTTTACCCCCGCTCCTAGATTTAGCACGGTGGAGGGCTTGTAGTAGATTCCACCGAGTAGGTTTTTTAGCGCGATAGCTTGCGCGCTATTGCCTAGCGTAGTGGTATTTACGATACCTTCTCTAAAGTGCGCTTGCAAAAACACATTAAAGCGTGAGTATTGATAGGCGATTTTGCCAAAGAGATTGTTTCGCGCGGTGGTGCTTAGCGGATTGCCTTGATTGCTCCCTGAGGTAATTTCAGAATCTATAAAAGTATAGCTCATATCAAGGCTAAATCCATATAGAGGCTTAAGCCCAAAGCTCGCCTCTATGCCTTGGCTATACGCGCTATTGGCGTTATATGCCATACTACAAGTAGTCGCTCCGCTCGTGCTACACGCTACATTGTTTGTGTTTGTTACGCTTTGAGATTCGATTTTGTCGCGGAAGTTTGAGCGAAAGAATGTGAGTGAGAAATCCACATACTTCATATCTAGCACCGTGCCTATTTCATAGCTTATGGAGCTCTCTGCCTTTAAGTTAGGATTGCCGATAAAGGGCAATGCGCCCTGCCTGCCATAGCCATAGACTGCGTCAATGGTTTGGTTTGCATAAGGGGCTTTATACCCTGTGGCGACACCGCCTTTTATCGCCCAGCCTTTGAGAATCTCATAGACGAGGTAGGCGCGTGGGCTTACATTATGCCCGAATTTATCGTTGTAGTTATACCTTGCGCCAAGTGTGAGGGTAATCCCGCCCCATATATTCCACTCATCTTCAGCAAAGATTGCCAAAGTGTTGCGGTTATGACTTGCAGGTGTGGCGGCTAAATCGTGGTATTTTTCAAGTCGGTATTCCGCGCCGACATTGAGGAAATTTGAGCCTACGATGGTGTTTTCAAATAGCGGGGCTAATAGCCTAGAATCCACAATCACATCATTGCTAGCGATTCCGCGATTTTTGGTGGCATTTGGGTTGGTGTTAGGACCTACGACAAGTCGCCCTGTGTTTTCAGCGTGAGAAAACTGAATCGTGTTTTTCCACGAGCCATAGGAGTAGTCCCCTCTGTGTGCGAGGGCAGTGGAGAGTTTATTGACCCCCACCCATTTTTCATAGCCACCTGTGTAGGCATTTTGTTGTGCATTTAGGTTTGCACCTAGTGTGCCGATTTGCCCATCACGGTTATCATAGGTGGATTTGGAGTAGTCAATATCCGCAAAATAGGTGTTTTGTTCGCTTGGTTTGTAAATGAGACGCCCGCCGACATTAAACATCACATATTGCGTGCCAAAGAAACTATTTACGACATTGCCTTTGTCATCGGTGGGTTTTTCGCTCGCTTGTCGTTTGATATGCCTAGCACGAAGTGTTAGCCCTAGAGATTTTGCTTTGTTTATGGGACCTGAGAGGTAGAGAGAATGCTGATAAGTGTCGCCAAAGGTTGCAGATTCTGGGATTATCGCGGTGTTTTGTATTGAGCCGCCCCATTTATCGCTTATGGGCTTTGTGATGACATTTATCACGCCACCTAGCGCATCAGAGCCATAGAGCGTGCTCATAGGACCGCGGATTACCTCTATGCGCTCTATGGCACTTGTGGGAGGCATAAAGGTATTATACACGCCTACGCCTAGATTGGCTGTGGCGACATCACCGCTTGGATTTTGTCGCAAGCCATCGAGCAAATAAAGCGTGTAGCCTGCTGGCATACCACGAATGCTAATGGCATTTGCGCCGAGTTTGTTGCTCGTGCCCTCCAAGCTAACCCCGGGCACTTCTTTTAACGCTTCGCCCAAATCGCGGTAGGGCTTTTGCTCTAGCTCCTCTTTGGTGATGACTGTTACGCTTGCTGGCGCAGTTAGTATATTTTTCTCACCACCTGAAGCAGATTGCACAGTTACAGATACTTTTTGAAGCTCTTTTGCTTCTAAGTTGTCATATTTGCTGTGTATAGATTCTTGTTCCCCCTCCCTTGTAGATGGGGTTTGGGTGTGGGTAGAATCATTAGAATCTACATAGCTTTGTGAGTTTGCGGAGTTACTCTCTCTCTCTCTCTCTCTCTCGTTATCCGCGAAAGTGAGCGAGCTAGCTAGGCTAAGCCCCAAAGCACAAGTTGCCATAAATTTGCTAGAGTTTTTTACCAAAGTAGATTTTGCTTTAGCATCTAGCGCGTAAATCGTAGTATGTGAAAGATTCATAAATGCTCCTTTTTAGAAATATTTTTGTTGTCTTGCTAGATTTTCTAAATGATTTTCTAAACAAGACGGGGCGCATTATAATCAATAAAAATAAAATTGCGCGTGATTCTTAAAACTTATCAAAATATGCGTAATAATGAGAGAGATTCGCTTATTTGGGATTTTGAAAATGCTTAAAAACTGCAAGTAAATTTTTGGATTTTGGGTTTTGTGTGGCGTGATTATGTAGTATTTATATATTTTTGCATAAATAGATTTAATATATCCATAAAAAGCTATTGGTAAATGTATCTTAAATGACTTGTGAAATAAATGTGAAAAATCTTGGGCAATGATGCAAAATGTAATGTTTTAAAAGTCGGCAAAAGAAGCAAGGCGCAAAATCTAGCGCATTTTTTTAAGTCGAAAATATCTAAATGCCCTTGCAAATGGCATCTTTTGCACATAATACATACACGCCACAAACGCCACTCCCCCACCTACAAACCCTACAAACTCCACACCCACTCTCTCGCACACCACCCCACCGATAAACGCACCACTGCCAATGCCTATATTATAAATGCCCGAAAAAATCGACATTGCCACAGCACTCGCCTCTGGGACGGAGGCTATGGTTTGGGATTGAAAGACGATATTAAAACACGCGATGGCAAACCCCCAAAATCCACATAGCAATATCACTAGCCACAACGAATGCGCGATAAAATATAGCGATAGCAAACTCCCCACCACGCCAAAAAGACATAGATTTACAAAGGCTAAATGATGCTTGTCATAATACTTTGAAAATGCTATGCTAGCCAAAATCCCACTCCCTCCAAATACGATAAGCGCGTAAGTAACCGCGCTATCTTTGATTTCTTTTGCTAAAAATGGCTCGATATAGCTATATGCGCAAAATTCTCCCGTGATAAAGATAAGCGTTAGGATACAGATTTTGCGAAATGCTGTGTTTGCAAAAAGCGTAGGGAGAGTCTTAAAAGAGATATTTTGACTAGATGGCATAGCAGGAAACACACGCCAAAAAAGCACCAAAATCAAAAACGCCACCACTCCTATACACGCAAATGTGCTACGCCACGCAACATAAAGCCCAATCACTCGCCCGATAGGAAGCCCTGCTGTGAGGGCTAGAGAGCTGCCCGCTACGATAAATCCTAACGCCATACCGTGCTTGCCTCTAGGGGCGACTTTTATCGCCATAGGCGAGGCTATAGACCAAAAAAGCGCGTGAGATAGCGCAACCCCTATGCGAGAAATCATAAGCATAGTAAAGCTCACAGAAATCGCTGATAGCGCGTGGCTAAGCACAAAAACGATCATCACACATAGCATAAGCCTGCGAAGCTCTGTGCGCGAAAAACTAAGCATAAGTGGCAATGAAGCTAGGGCTACTACCCACGCATAAATAGTGATAATCCACCCAGCCCCAGCCTCGCTCATACCAAAATCACTCGCTATTGCGCTTAAAAGCCCTATGGGGATAAACTCGCTTGTGTTAAACACAAATGCTGCGCACGCAAGACTAAGCACAGGAAGCCACGAAGTAATGCTAATATATGCGCGTTTTTTTTGCATCGGTGTCATTTGGGAAACCTTTTTTGATTTTGCATAATCGCAATTATATTGAATGTTTTTGTTGGATTTTATTGATTTTGGTAGGGATTGTAAATCTTTGATTTTCTTTGTCATATTGAGGCTTTGTAAGAAACTAAAATATCTCTCTTAATTGTCATATTGAGCGCAAGCGAAATATCTCTCTTGTTGTTTTTAGATTTTAGAGATACTTCGGCTTTTAGCCTAAGTATGACAAAAAATAGGCTCAATAGTATGACAAAGATTTTTTTGATTCCAAAATTTTATCCACGAGATTTTCAATCTCATCGGCGATTTTTTGGTTTTTTTTGTGATTTTTGGGATAGGGATTTTTACATTTTCTTTATATCCATTGCCAACCCGTTTTATCTAACTTTGAAAAATTTGTAGCTAAAAATTTCAAATTTTCATTATACTTTTTGCTTCATCAAACACAAAGGATAGCAATGCAAGATTTTAGTAATTTTAGCAAAGATAAGATTTGCGAACTATTTTCACATAGGCGCATTTCAAGCTATGACAATATCAATCAGCATTTTGAAAATTTTGCACTAATAGGCTCAATCGCTGAAAATCTAGGCATAGCAGAAGTGCTACTGCGAAACAAAATCGATTCTGTGATGAGCGGGATAGATTTGGCGTGGCTTGATAATCTTCCTAACGACATAGAGCTAGAAACGCCCAAAGAGCCAAATCTCGCGCGCGATAAAATCATATCGATTCAAAGTTTGGGATTTTGGGTGAGAGTTGCGGAGCGTTACAAGATTGAGAGCAAACTTTTTGAGAAAGCATTTTTGGATAATTTGGATTTTAAGCGGTATTATGTAAGAAATGTCAATGATTTTAAGAATGGCTCAAAAGTAAGATATTATCAAAAGGCAAATTTGCTTTTGCATTTACTGCGCAACTTACGCAATCGTGCATTTCATTTTGAAAATCTCTATAAGCTAAATAACTACAACAAGCCACGATTGAGTGCAAGATTTAATAATCCAAAAATTGTAATAAACCTTGAAACTGCTAAGATACAGGTATTTTTGAATGATTTGATAGATGAGTTATTAAAATGAAGTTTTAAGAAGGTAGGGGAAAACGGCTCCCCTCGAACACAAACGGATTATTGCATAAAAAAACTTAAAATATTCTTAGTTTTTAATGTGTTTTAGATTCTACGATTTGCATTTCATTAGAATCTAGCTCGTAGAGGGCATAGACTAGCGAGTCGATTTGGGATTGTAAGTCCTACACATACGCTTTACATCTAGGTTTTTGTTATTGACCCACGCGCCTGTTATTATTTTATTAAATCATTTTTTAGATGGGTATTATAGAGTTTCGGCGTGCAGTTTTTTGTAAAGAAAAAGTCAATAAAATAAATAAAATCGTATAGATTAAAAATACAAAATTTAAAAGTATATTTTCCTGCTTGTCTGCAAATAGACTTGCCACACCAAAAATCAAGTTTGGATTATGTGCTACAAGCCATGCACAAGGTAATAGGTTTATTAAAGCAAAAAATCCTAAACGCTTTATTTTGTCAAGCACGAGGAGGCTTAAAGAAATACCAAATATAGCCCAAGATATAGCATACCACATTATATTATTGTCAAAGTCCTTTGTAAAAAATAATGTCGTGGCAAACATACCTATTAAAACAACAAGCCAAGAAGTAATTTTAAGTAAATCTGTGTGATGTTCTGAAATGACACGATAAAACTTTAATTGCCATAAATCTATCCAATCTTTGCTAAATATTTTTGGTTTTTGAGAATTTAGTTCAATTTCTTTAAAATATAGTTCAATTCTGTGATAATTTGAAGCATCTAAAAGATTGTTTTGCAAAATCAAAACATTTTTAATTGCTCTATACGAATCTCTTGTTTCTTTTACAATGCTTTTATTCTCTTTATTTATATCCATAAATTCTACAACATTTTTTACTGTAAGTCCTATAAAATCAATCATCTGTGGATTGACAAAGCAAGAAGAAGCAAATATTGGAATATACTTAAATGTAGCATTATGAAAACTCGTCCTGTTGCAAAAATTAACACTCACACAAACAAAGTCTTTTTGAAAAACGGAGCCACTAAAGTCTATTTGTTGCTGAAAACTACAATTAAATATGTTTATGTTATTGTTAAAAATGCAGTGAGACAAGCTAATATCTTTGGATAAGTTACAATATTTAAAAGTTACGCTATTCTCAAATATAGTAAAAAATTCGTTGGTTATATTAAAAAATATGTCTATCTTAAAATCTCTACTAAAACTGCTTTTATAATTTGTATTTTCACCCACAATAACAACCTTTTTCTTAAATATATAAACATTTTTTAGATTAGGTTTATCAACTTTTTGTTTGACAATAAAATCATTTAACGATTTATCATTATTCTCTTTTTGATAGTCCATAATTCCTTGTGGGGTTATCGAATGTAGGTTAGGTATTCCATTGCTATTATATTGAATGACTATGGACTCATCCTGTGTATTGTAAAAAATGTTAATCTTTTTTTCTTGCTTATTACTCATTTTTATCCTTATATGATTAAAGTTTCAATTAAATCTAAGTTGTATAACTTATATACCAACTTATCTATTTCCTTTGCTAACCACTTTGTGTCTGTGTATTTTATTTTTGGATTTCAAAATCTTATCCACTAGATTTGCGACTTTATCGTTTTTTTTTTGTGATTTTGTGAATCTAAATTTTAATTTATAGATATGTTTAGTTTCTATGATTTTTAATATTGCCAAGTTTGACAAGAGAGGCGATAATCGCAGGGATAATCGATACCCAAGCAAGTGATTTATCTTGCAAGGCAAGATAGGCAAATAGTAGCAAACTCCCCACGATAAAAAATAAATGCTCCCAAAGATACAAACCCTTGCAAAACACAAAACCAGCGCATATTGCTACCTCTATCTTTTTGCTCTGTTTTTTCTAACTCAACGATTTATTTATCCATTTGCATTTTGTGTTCGGTAGCTTTTTCTAGTAGATTCATAGCTCTGTCTGCCAAAGGTTCAGGCAATTTCCCTATCGCATCAATTTCATTTCCCATAAAAATATTGTTTTGGATATTGAGTTGATTTTGTGGCTTTGTGTTATTTTGCGAATGGTTGCGCTTCGTAGGATTCTTATTCATTGAGATAAGTCTTTGTTATATGTTGCATTGATTTTGTTATAAGATTTTGCTTGTTTTTGTTGGATACTTCGCGCTATCTCGCCGTATTCTTTGGGTGCATTTGGGGACTTTATCGCTCCAAATCCGCTCAAAAATCCCTCGACAAAGCCATTTGTATAAGCATTCTTATTAGAATCTTTTTTATAGGATTTATAAATCAAAAAGCCTATTCCAGCAGTAATAAAGCCAAATAAAAACCATTTTAGTTCGCTCATAAACATACCTTTAATATAAAATTTGGCAATTATAGCATAAATATTTATTCGATTATCTTAATTTCATTGGAATCTAGGGCGTAGAGTGTATAGACTAAATCATCAATTTGGGATTGTAGCGTGGTTAAATGCTTTTAGCAATGGTTTCAGATGTGGTTTGCGGGTTTAAATTTTAAAAGCAAAATGCAAAGTCATATATTTAATCTCCCAAAATCTCAAATAATTCTTTGATAATCTTTGGGTGCAGTGTTTTTCCGCTGTGGTGTGGCAAAACCATTCGTTTGGAGTCTTTTTTGTAGATTCTATGACTTCCCTTTTGCCTATCTATCACAAAGCCATTTTGTAATAGCAACGCCTCCGCTTCTTTGGCGGTGAGTTTGGGTAGCTTATCGCCCAAGTGCTACCTCGATAGGCGTTATCATCGATTCCTTTGCGACAATGCTTTGGATTTCTCTTGATTCCAAACTCTCCAAATATAGCTCGATAGCTTCTTTGATATTTGCCCGTGCTTCCTCAAAACTCGCCCCCTCGCTTACGCACCCTTTTAGCTCAGGCACGAACGCAAAGTAGCCGTTTTCGTCCTTTTGTATCACTGCGTTTATTAGCATAGCTGTCCTTTTGTGTAAAAATTTCGTGCAATTTTAGCATAAATATTTATGAGTTTTTGATTATGCCAATCTCGTGGGAATCCAATCCATAAAGTTTATAGACTAGCGAGTCGATTTTGGATTGTAAATCTTTGATTTTTGTGTCATATTGAGGTTTCGCAGAAACCGAAATATCTTTGTTGTCATTTTGAGCGGAGCAAAAAATCTCTTTTGTTGATTGAGATACTTCGCTTTCTTGTGAAAGCTCAGTATGACAAAGATTTTTTGCCTCCAAAATTTTATCCACGAGATTTTCAATCTCATCGGCGATTTTTTGGTTTTTTGCCGTTATTTTTGGGATAGGGATTTTTTCTACAAATATTTTACTCATTTCATAATCATTTGCTCCCAAAGTTGCACCAATTTGTTTAAAATACCAAAAATTTAATTTAGAATTTAATAAACCTGTTAAATATTTTA